>NZ_CP038855.1 GCF_004792415.1 Pantoea vagans | reverse complement strand
TTTTTTATATCCCTGAGGAGAGGCTATCATCACCGGTATTTTTGCTAAACCGGTTTAGGCGCAAATCATAGCCACGGGTAATTTCCCTCTGCAATGAAAATAGCTAAACCGGTTTAGTGATTGTGAGATAGCTCCCAAAACAGGGGCATTACAGGATGATTAGCCGGCCAGATCGTCCAGCTGGTGGCGCCAGGGAAGTGCTGTCATGGCTCCTTTCGCCGTGGTTGCAAGTGCGCCACAGCGCTGCGCAGTCACCAGATAGCTGGCAAGCTGCGATTCGTTTACAGGCAGACCCGACTTCGCCAGTTCCCAGAGTAATCCGGCCACAAAGGCATCACCTGCACCGGTAGTATCGACGCTGTCAACGGGCGTGGTGGCATGGTGGGTTATCCGGCCCTGATAACAGGCCATCACCCCTTCCCTGCCCCGCGTCACCAGTAACAGGCGAATACTGAATTTGGCGGCCAGTTGAGGCATGCTGACAGCTGCTTCCTGACCCGGACTGAGAAAATCGAGCTCTTCGTCGGAGAGTTTCAGCACGTCCGTATGACTGAGGGCTTCGTTCACCACCGCATGCAGGAGTGCCGGGTCAGGCCAGAGATCTTTCCGCAGATTTAAATCGAAGCTGACATGGCCGCCTGCCGCGCGGATTTGTTTCATGGCGGTCAGCGTCGCCGTACGAGAGGGTTCCGCCGCTAAGGCAATGGAACAGCAGTGCAGCCATTCCCCGCGATGAAACTCGGGCAGATCTGACGGTTCAAGAAACAGGTCGGCACTGGGCCGAACCATAAAGGTAAAGGAGCGCTCGCCCTGCTCATCCAGCCCGACCACCACGGTTGATGTGCGATGCTGTGAATCGGCAATCATGCAGGCCGTATCCACATTTTCTTCACTGAGTGTCCGCCGCATAAACTCACCAAACGGATCGGCACCCACCCGTCCGATAAAACCGCTGTTTCCCTGCAGGCGGGCAATGCCAACAGCGACATTAGCGGGTGCTCCGCCCGGACACTGCATCAGGCGACCCGGCATTTCGGGTAGCAAATCGACCACGGCATCCCCGAGGCACCATACGCGAACAGACATAAAAAACTCCTCTGATTGAACCTGAAAGCTAAACCGTTTTAGCTATAACGCTAAATGGCGTCAGGTTCAAGCGTTAACAGGCTGAAGTGACATGTGATTAACAGAAGACTTTTATGCTGAAGGAGCAGAACAGGCACATGCCTGGCAAATGCGGGTCGAGAGCAGGAATAAAAAAACCGGCGCAGCGGCCGGTTCCATTGTCTGTAATGTGTAGTGAAAATCACTTAAGCGCAGAGAGTATCTGTCTGATCGACGCATCAATCTGTTCAGCAATCTCTTTTGGCAGACGACTGAATTCATACTGCACGGTGCGCTTCTCGTCGTTGGTTTTACGACGCGCATAGGTATTAGCCGTAGTAAACGTTGCCAGCTTTTCCGTCACCGTTTTACTGACCGGTGCAGGTTTTTTTAACTGACGACGGGCGCTTTTGAAGCCATTCAGGATTGCGCTCTTCTTCTCGTCTGCATTAGCGTTTTGCAGTGCATCATCTGCCTCCAGCTTTTGCTGAATTTCGCTGACCAGTCCGGCGACATCAATCGCTTCCGCTTTCGCCTCCTCCCAGACATCAAGCAGCAACTGATAATCCTGAAGGGTCAGCTCAGAGACGACCGGGAAGAGTTCGATAAACTCAGCGGGTACGGATGCGGCCTGAAATGCACGAGAGACCTTAGCGTTTGAGATACCTTCCGCTTTAGCAATGTCTGATTTGCTCATGCCACTTTCGTTCATCAGCATAAAGCGCAGCCCTAATTCACGCAGGTTATGCTCTTTCGCCGTCTGAATATCAGCAGCCAGCTGACGCGCATCGCTCAGGCTCAGTTCATCCGCGGTGACCAGCACTTCCAGACTGGCCCCGGAAAGAATGCATGCAGCACGACGGCGCGAGCCATCCATAATCTCAATCCGATCACCGTTCACGCGACCTATGGCCGGGAAAAACTGCTGCAGTGTAATCGTACGGGTGATTTCCTGCAGCGATTCCGGCGTCAGCGTGCTCTGATCACGTCCGTTGATTTTCGGGTCAACGCTGGTTCGGGTTTCAATATCGTCATGCAGGATCAGCTGGCGTACAAAGGTCGCCTTCGCACCTGACTTCAGCGTAAAGGTGCGCGACTGGCTGCTGCTGTCGATCATGTTTGCAATAGCAGAATCGCCGAACTTGCGGCCAATGCGCTGTATAGGTTTGCTCACAGGGTACTCCTGATATATTCGATGCGATCAAACACAGCCCTTGAGAACTGCTCGGCTTCATATTTAGCTTTACGCAGGGCGTCTGCACTGCCCGGATAGGAAGCGGGGTTGGCACTGATCACCGTGTCAAAGGATTCGCCACAACGCTCAAATCCATCAAGACGGGGTAAGCCGCAGTCCAGCATCGATTTGGTAAACACCTCACGGGCATAACTTTGCGACGTCAGGTGATCATGCTTGGAGGTCATTTTAGACATAAAGCCAATATTAGCTTTGAGCCGTGGTTCGATACCTTCGGCCTCAATACGCTCCAGCATTTCTGGCAGGCGCGTCAGATACTTCATGGTGGAGTGGAAATCGACCTGTGCCGGTGGCGTCGGTGTCAGCAGCACATCGCTGGCCGCGATCGCATTCAGCATAAAGGAATCAAGATGAGGGCCGGTATCAAGGAAGATAAAATCGTAGTCACCTGCCAGACGGTCGATCACATTACGGCGAAGGACTTCTGAGGGGGCAACGCCGGGCAGATGTTCAGCAACCAGTTCTTCCCAGTCGCTGGCAACGAAGCCGTCGTCGATTGAGGCCGGGATAACGTCAACGCCGGGCATGACGGTAGGCTTAATAAACTGCTCGCGAAGCTGGTCTGCATCCAGATCGTTGAGCATAGCCTGCGCTGCTGTTTCCAGTACTGAACCGACACTATTGGTATGGCTCAGGAACATCGTGCTTGACGCCTGGGGATCCAGGTCAATAACCAGTATACGCAGGTCATTGTGCAGCATAGAAGGATGGGCGCGCATACCGTGAGCCAGCGTCACGGTGCTGACGGTTTTAGAGACGCCGCCTTTAAGGCTGACAACAAACACGACAAAGGGACCATCATGCCGATCGCGGTATTTTGGTACTTTACGATGCTGATAAATGTCGACGACGTTCTGAATGGTCAGGGCATATTGCGATGTACTGCCGGTTTGCTTTTTACCAAACTGGTATCCTGCTGCTTCCATATCACTAATTGCAGCGACGACAGCGTGCTTACTCAGCAGTGGCATATTAGCAACAGCATTGCGGGAGAAAGTCTGGTAAAACCCTGTCTGGTTAAATTCCTGACGCTGCTGCTCAATGTGGTCACTGAGTCCATGTAACATGGAGTTGGCACGCGTTGCCATCTCCAGCACTCCACCATAATCGCGCTTCATAAGCCCCTCTGCGTTAATGTTTTTTGCATACTACACAAAAAGCGCATACCTGCCAATTTTTTAGGAAAATGCCAAAAACCTGGATTTTTTGTCTCAGGCGGTAGAATGGTGGTGCGAGATTGATGGTCAGCTGTAAAAGAGGATCTCTTAAGCTCTGTGGCTTTAGTACATTCAGTTTGAGTATGTTGAACAGGCATCAGGGTTGAGTTTGATAATGGATGGCGGAGGGTAGTGCGCGATATTCATTTTAGTTCTGTTATGGCAGAAATGCCCAGCCGGCAATCGTGGCCCTTATTTCAGACGCTGATCATGGTGTTTTCATCATGAAAATTTTGTATATATTCATTTATATCAGTATTTTACAAGATTATCCGCTTGGTGAAAATATGCAGCGAAAATGGGTTTTCATCAAGTACTCTTTTAACTTTAAATAGTGGCTTAAACGTTAATGGAAAGCCTAAGTGGTCACCCTGGCAGTATTCCCTTTTTAGTTATTGACGCTCATATTGATAATCAAACCTTGCTTCCTCAAAAGAACAGATATTAGCTTTTGTATATTACCAAACTAACCTTTGCTGACTTTTAAGATCATCACAATCGAAATCGAAGAATTTCTTTTCTGGCACTAAGCGAATCTGTCAGCATTGTAAGCTTTGCTATGAGCCATGCTGCAAACCCGACACATCAACTATCGGGCTGTGCAGCTTCTACACGAAAAATGGTTATATGCGTATTGAAATTACAGCTCCTGTATAGGCAGGACAAAATCTGTCTGTTCCTCTAAGAAATGGTGCTGGTCGTAAGCTTGTCAGAAATTCATCTTCTCTTATAACTTTAAATTACGATTTGTTTATAGTCTGTGTGGATGCTTCTCACAGAGTCCTGCAGCATTTGTCACTACATCTGACAGAGATTCTATTCTTGTCGCTGACTGACTTTGCTCCCTTTAAAGCTGTTTTATTTATACTGTTAGCTTTAGCGGTTTCATGAATATTGTGATGAAAAATTGAGATCTGTGAATGGGGCAGGGGATTGAGAGTAACAGGCCAGATAGCAATAACCAGTAAGACACCGCATAAGCAGCAAAAGGAAATCCGCATAATTTAAACATTGCCTGTTCGGTTAGTGTACTGGCATGACAACCAACTTTCTTTTTTCCTCGTTATAAACGATCGTCTGCAGTTACCTGATGATGTGACTATGCATAACAAATTTCTTTATGAGCTGGATTTGTCAGGTTGGGGAAAAGTGTCAATTGCTACGATAACTTATCGCTGCCTGAATTCAGTCAGGAGCCAGTCGGACTTAATGAGTCGATCTTCTACCTCAAGAAACGTTATTTCTGAGATCATAAGCAGGGTGTTTTCACTATGAAAATATAAAAAAATAACTTATTTATCAAATACATATATCATTAAGTTCATGGTGAAAACCTGTTTTTCAATCCTGAAGGTTTATCTGAAGAGCTGGAAAATCTTCACTCAGAGCTTAAAACCTTTATATCTTTATGGTTATTTGCACATACCCGATTAAATGTTTTGCCTTGTCAGCTACAGTTTGCTCCCACACGTAATAACTCGCTCCGAACCTGCTTATAGCATTCTTCATCTCGTATCTGCAGTTGAAAACCCATTTGACCTCAACTGTAGTTATTGCTGAATCGTGTCTGTTTTATCCCCGTTATTCACAGGCCAGATCCAATTGGTCGATCCTCAATAGATCAAATTGAGATCCTTAACAGATCCCAACAGGCTCTGAAGCCACGCAGCACAAGGTCTGAAAGGGTGTTGATAACCACTATAGCGAGAAGAATAACCACTGAAGAGAGCACAACAACCACTATAGCGAGTAAAGCAACCGCGCTGGCGAGTACTCAACAACCACTGTAGCGAGTAGATAACACTTTTTAATGTGCATAACCCCCGATTGAGCACATCCGCTGCAGTTTTAGAGTCTTTGGCAAGGAAACAGGGTAAAAACGGAGATTCCGATTAACAGGGTGCAGGCTTTTTTAACGGGTTATCCACTGAATAGATCCAATAACAGATCTATACAAGATCCTTTTTAAGTTCCTTAAAGATCCCCATGCAGCCTCAGCCCCTGATATCACTGCGATAAAGAAGGTTAGCTAACCACTGTAGCGAGTAAAACAACCACTGTATTGAGATAAATAACCACTATGGCAAGTAGATTAACCGCTATAGTGAGTGCTAGTATCCACTGTATTGAGTAACAGCGGCTCTCGCCTGTTCACATCACGGATCTTCCTAATGCCAAGAAAAGAACCAGATATCCTGAACATAGCTGATGCGTTTAGCGAAACAGACAAGCGTACAGGCGAAGTTGTTACTCTGACGCCCAACAGTAATAATACCGTGCAGCCAGTCGCGTTGATGCGACTTGGCTTGTTTGTTCCAACGCTGAAGTCCACAGCGCGTAGTCAGAAAAACCAGATGAATGCGATGGATGTGACTCAGGATCTGAAACAGTTATCCCTGGTCAGATCGGAAGGGTATGACAACATCAAGATTCTGGGTGCCCGGCTGGATATGGATAATGATTTTAAGACCTGGGTCGGGATCATTCGCGCATTCGCCACGCATGAGTGTCTGGGAGACACGGTAACGCTCTCATTCGTAGAATTTGCAAAACTCTGCGGCATACCTTCTGCGCGCCTCTCATCGAAGCTCAGGAGCCGTCTGGACGCTTCGCTGACGCGGATTGCGTCTAATACCCTGACTTTTACCAGCAAGGGCGGAGAGAACTACACAACGCATCTGGTGCAGTCCGCCAAATACAGCGTCAAAAAGGATACGGTGACCTTACAGGCCGATCCCAAGATCTTTGAGCTGTATCAGTTCGACAGAAAGGTTCTGCTGCAGCTTAAGGCTATTAACGAGCTGGCACGCAAAGAGTCCGCTCAGGCGCTTTATACGTTCATTGAAAGCCTTCCGCCTAAACCTGCACCGATATCTATGGCACGCCTGCGTGCAAGGCTTAATCTTACGTCGCGCGTGATCACCCAGAATGCGACAGTCAGAAAGGCGATGGAGCAGTTAAAAGAGATTGGTTATCTCGACTACACCGAGACCCGACGCGGCTCTTCCGTGTACTTCTGGGTCCATTATCGTCACCCCAAGCTGCGCCCAGCCGAACTGCCGCTCAGCAAGGCAGGCCTGATCGATGATGAGATGGACGAGTTTGACGATCTGGACAACGATCCCACTATTATTGATGTCAATCTGTCCGAATCGGTGAGTGAGGATGAAAGCAGTGAACTTGTCATGGTATCGCGTGAGGAAAAAGAATTACTTAATAAAATCAGGAAACAGAAAAAGCGTTAGATGCCTGTTCACCACATCGTTCATGGCTGACCCATCCTGCTGCCTGCTAACCACTATAGCGAGAGAGGGGTTGTTTAAGGGTGTCTGACAGCCCTGACCACTATGGCGAGTAAGACTACTCGCTATAGTGGTTAGTCCTTTCCCGAAAGAGCATCAATATCCTGATACGCCTGCCTGAAAAACATCCTGCACTTTGCTCTGGTTTTCCATTCCGCCTCCCGGGCCCAGAGGCTGCATTGGGCTTCACAAAAGATCTGCTTCCTGTAGTAGTCAGCCAGTACGTACTGCAGCATCTCTGCAAACGCTGAGATAAGACGTTCTCGTGTTTATCACTCTCTATAGTGGTTAGTCAGGTGTGGTTAACAGGACGCGAATTCTCCTCACGACGCCATGTGACGTGTTCAGCAGGCGATATTCGGCTCTTCGGTTTTACTCGCTATAGTGGTTATCGCCATTCTGAAATGGCTAAATCATCCTGGTTTGCCTCATTCGCCTCATAAGCTTTACACGCTATAGTGGTTTTCTGGTGATTTATTAGCTGATGCGTTCAGATAATGATCAGGTGACAGACCCGGTTCTTACAACATTCTCGCTACAGTGGTTATTTTTTGGATTGAGGGGCGGTATTACTCGCTATAGTGGTTAGCAGTATCATTTTACTCTGCCTGATAATGACATTCAGTTCGTTAAAGTGAGTGCTTACTATCAATATGTATCCCTCACAGCATGATGAGAACAAAAAATCAGCATAGCTGGTAAGTTCAGACAGGCACTCGCTACAGTGGTTGTGTTACAGGATGAGCAGAATGATTTCGTCAACAGAACAAAGCTATTTTAGCGAATAACAGGGCAGGGCTATCACTCTGTTCCTGCTACATGCACCTCTTCACACGACCTTTTTACTCGCTACAGTGGTTATGCTGCATGGAAATCGTGCGTGGTGCCCTGTTGAGCACAGATAATCTCAGACTCCTCTGTCTGGATGACTTACTCGATATAGTGGTTATCATCTGAGAACAGAGGTAAGCAGGCACTCGCTACAGTGGTTATCTGAGCGTTTATTGTCTGCCTGATTGGTTTATCGCTATGATTCGGATGATTAGTGCGCAACTTACTCGCTACAGTGGTTGACAGTAACGCTCCCAGCGCACTTTTACTCGCTATAGTGGATATTCGTCACATTCCACAGCCTGGATAGCGCGATTCCGTCTCCGATTTACTCGCTATAGTGGTTAACCCGTCAGCGTTACTCGCTATAGTGGTTATCAGCAAAAGCCTGATCGATACGCGCCAGAAGCTTGTTCAAAAGTGTCAGTATCGCGTCCGGGGTGTTTGTGGAAGAAGCACATAATGCGCGGAGAAATAAGGGAACGCAGGGGATGCCTGTTAATAGCGCCTTTTACTGAGAGCCGGCAGGGCCATAAATGAAAAAAGCGGCCGCTCGCTGGCGTACCGCTTCAAGATTATTGAGACCGCGTGCGTTACATCGCCTCGCGATATTCCGGCCAGGCGACCGATTGGGCCTCATAGCGGCCCGCAGATGCGAACAGCGTTCCCTGGAAATTGATCACACCTGCAGCTTCCAGCCACATCCACTCTTCAGCCTGTACGATCCCTGCCGCGATGACGGTGATCTCCAGCGCAGAGCAGCACTTGATAATTGCCTGCACCACCGCCTGCTTTGGCCCACTGCGATGAACGTCGCGGGTGATACCGGCATCAATACGGATACGATCGGGCTGAATATGAGTCAGCAATGATAATCCCGCGGAGCCGTCTCCAAAATTGTCGATAGACAGGCTGATCCCGAACGCTTTTAGCGCGCGTACGGCTTCAGAGAACGCATCCAGCTGTGAAATCACGCCGGTTTCACTCACACCAATAACCACCTGCTCCGGCACCAGACCCGCCTGCTGAATGGCTGCCACAATGTGCTCAACGGCGTCGGGTATGACAACCAGCGTCATTGGCAGCAGACTCACGTAGAGCGTCATACCATCGGGACAGACCAGGCCAGCGTGGGCAAAGGTTTTTTTCACGGTTTCCAGATCGTCAACGTAAAGCCGGTCGCCGGAAATTTCACCAGTCAGCGCCGGACGCAGGGTGACAGCTTCAATGGCAGTCACCTGACGCGCCAGCGGATCGACCACCGGCCGGAAGCTCACCCCTTCAGTCTCCGGACGGGAATCCGGCACATTAGTGTGCTCTGAAATAAACTCCCAGTAACCTGGCGGCAGAACCTCGTAGTAGTTCTCTTTCTCGCGTGACTCAACAAAAGTACGCAGGAATTGCAGTGCCCGATCATCATAGGTCAGGCGATATTTAGACGTACCTTTGTCCAGCACCGCCTGCAGCAGTGATGAGCGATCGTGTTCGCGCAGATCAAACAGCGACATGCCCGCATTACCAAAACGTCGGGAAGGCGCATAGTCGCGCATTAACTCCACCACATTATGATGCCGGCGATCGGCACAGATTCGCTCATAAACGGCCTGAATACCCGCTTCCGGGCCTTCAAGTAACTGGAAGAAATGGGTGCCGTTAAATAACAGAATACCGGTTACATTGTGGGTAGTATTGATTTTGCTGGCGTTGTCGACCATTTCCGGAAGGGTTCTGACCGGAAAGTCATCTGAAATATGGCTGCGATAGATTATGGTGGTAAGCATGTGCAGCTCCGTTTTATGTGATTGTTGCGGACACGCTAACATTGTTCAAAAAATGTTTCACCTTTACTTGGCTACTGTCGCACAGACTGCACCAGAGCAGGTGGCACTAAGCGAAGCGGCAAATTGGCAGATCTGAATTCAGTTACCGTAACGGTAATAACGCTTCTGGATCGCTACAGGTAAACTCATCTCAGTGCACCATAAATAAAAACGCCATCAGGGCGGCCTTGTGGCTTTAGCGGAAACTTAATCCGCAGCTCAGTAGTGACATAAGCGCAATGTACAACACAGGTATAGCGTGCAGGTTTAATGACACTCACCACGCAGTTTCCAGTGAAGCCAGTGATCCAGCGCTTCTTCGTTTAATGGCCTCGAATAGAAATAGCCCTGAGCCTGATCGCAGCCATATTCTGTCAGGGATGTTACGGCGTCAGGACACTCAACGCCCTCTGCCACTACCGTATAGTCCAGCTCTTTGAGCATGGCGATGATGCTGCGGGCAATAATGCGTGAAGCCGTATCTGAAGAGAGTTCACTGATCAGAGAGCGATCCAGCTTGATAACATCCAGCGGCATACGGCGCAGATAGCTGATATTACTGTAGCCTGCGCCAAAATCATCAAGTGAAATCGTAAATCCCCGTTCTCTGAGCATCTCCAGGCCGCGAAGGGCGGTGGGGCTTTCCAGGATACGCTCTGTCTCCAGGCATTCGATGCCCAGCAGTGAGGTCGGAAGCTTAGCCTTCAGCATTTTGCTTTCCAGCGAGGATGCAAATCCCTCGCATGCAAAATCGCGTACGCTGACGTTGATGGTCAGTGGCAACTGAATGCAGTTATTCCGCAGTCGTCTGAGACGTTCAACGGCCTGATCGATAATCCAGGCGGTCAGCACCGAGAGCAGATCGGTCTGCTCAGCCAGCGGAATAAAGGCGGCAGGTGAAAGCTCCCCTCTGCTGGGATGTCGCCAGCGGATGAGCGCTTCCAGGCCCACCGGTTTGCCACTCTGCAGGCAAATTTTGGGCTGATAGACCATATAAAGCCCGATGTTATCGCGCAAAGCGGTTTTCAGATCGGTCATCAGCAGGAAATCTTCTGAACGCTGTGTTTCCGCCTCAATATCAAAACGCTGAGAGGGCAGCCCGCGCCCGACCGCTTCATTCAGCGCGCTGACCGCGCGGCGCAACACTTCCGATGCTGACATGCTGCCAGCAACAAAGGCCGCCTCACCGGTATGAGGTGTCAGTGCAACTGACAGCCCCTCATCCATGTCTGCACTGATACCTTCCAGGCGACCGGCGACCCAGGCTGCACTCAGCCGGCTATCAGCACGCGTCAGAATGGCAAACCGCCCGGTGGCCACGGTGTAGATCATCTCACCCACCGCCGGGCGCAGGCGTAGCGGCAGCAGGGTAGCCATATCCTTCAGCAGGCTTTCAACCGGATTCATTCCCATGGTACGGGCCAGTTCATAAGCACGTGACATGTCGATGCAATCAATCAGCACCAGACGGCGTGGCGTGGTGTCGCCGGCCACGGTCAGATATTGCAAATCACGTATCAGGCGCTGACGGTTAGGCAATCCGGTCACCGGATCGCAAAAACCAGCGGAATGCCAGGCTTCAAGAAAGGACATGACCAGCGTGGAAAGCAGCGTTAATGTCGTCACCTGCTCAACGGCAAACGCATGCGGCTCGGTGTCGGTAACACAGAGCGTGCCCAGAATAATGCCGTCGCGGGTTTTCAGGGGTACACCGGCATAAAAGCGAATAAAAGGTGAGCCAGTGATCAGCGGATGCGTCACGAAACGCGCATCGTGATAGGTGTCCGGGACGATCACTGCGCTGTCGCTGTCTACCACATGACGGCAGAGTGAATCCCCACGCGTTGAACGTTGCAGATCAAAGTTATGTGACGCCCGTACGGTCTGGAACTCGTCATCCAGCACCGAGATAAAGCTTCCCGGGATGCCCAGGGCCTGACTGGCTAAGCGGACAAATTTTCGCAGAACGTCATCGCGACTTTCGTCAGGGTCACGCAGTGCCTGCAAAGCACGACTTCGGCGTTCATTGTCGCCGTTTAGATTCTTGAGCATGTGTGTGTAACCTCCGCACCGGCTGATTACGGAGCGAAAAAAGAAAACTGTCCGGAGCGAAATCTCGGGCGGCAGGAAATATAGCGTATTTTTTATTTTCATCCTGATGATAAGGGACTATGCGGCGGGTGTCTCTTAATATTTTCTTTAACGCATAAAGGCAATATTTACGATTCGAAAATTTAATCGAAGCGGTGCCTGATTATTTACCTTTTATATTTTCAGCCCGGCGTTCCAGCGCTGTTAAGGTTTATTTTCAGGCAGAAAACCAATAAGCATTCAGGATGGTTACTATTATTTCTAAGTCGGTTTTTTTGGGGGAACTGTCATGATGCCGGAGGCAGGATCGTTATGCGCAGGCTACTCTGCGGGATAACTTCTTCAAACACAACGCAAAAGCCGGGCAGGAATCCGGACCGGCAGAGATGACCTGTCAGCGTGTTCCGGGCTGATGCAGGCCAATCCACCGCAATGCCGGCGTTAACACAGCGTTTCTGTCAGCAATCAGCTTAACGTTTGATGCCATTCAGAGATTGAGCCGGGCGACGTGGGGGCGGGTTCTGTTCCAGCCAGTCACGCACCTGTTCAGTCCGCGCGCCGCTTTCACGGATCGCGCGTGTCAGCCTTTCCTGGGTTGTCCTCAGCTCCTGAGTCCAGTAGGTGATTTGCCACTGTTCACGAATTTCCACATGCGACAGATCGTCGGGTGAGCGACGCTGGATGGGATTTTTCATTTATTATCCTCCTCTGGTTTCAATGATGCAGCCTGAACAGGAACCTCAGGCTAAACATCTATCCTGATGAAGAAAGCGGCATTGAGGTAGCGGATTAATCCCTGAATGGTCCTTAAGTCAAATAACAGGATAATTCCTGGCGGAAGAAATAAAGCATTCTAAGGAAATAGGAAAAGTACTGTGAGGACGAAATATGCCGCTTCGCTTACAGAAAAATTTCGCTTAATTGTTGATTCTGAAATTTGACATTTAAGCAAAATAGTCAATTATTCTCTGGTCTTTTCGCTCTGAGCGCTTTCAGGTCGCTTCGCTTTAATCGATGGCGAAGCGCTGTGCTTTTGCGTTTTTAATCATGTTGAAGGAGTGTTTGTTTGGTTAATCGTCCCCCCAAGCCGCCTGTGGTTGTCCAGAGTAATGTGCGTGAACTTCGTCTTGCCGCTGGCCTCTCACAACAGAGCGCCGCTGAGCGTTTTGACCTAAGCCTAAGAGTCTGGCAAACCAAAGAAGCGGCAGGTAACCCGACGCTACTCAGCCAGGGTGAATATGAACTGCTGTTATTACTGGCGGGTTGTCATCCCCATTTCACTCTTGCGCCTCAGAGTAAAAAGTAACGGCTCAGTTAATACCCTGAAATGTATTTCTGTGATAACCGGCCGTACAGTCACGTTAAAAAAAATTCTATTAAGCCACTTGAAAGCTGACAACCGATCCCTATTTTAGCGATGATCGGGAATATGATACCGGTCAGATGAACTTTTGGATGAACCTGTTCAGGAGATTATCACCATGTCTGTACAACAGTTTTCTGTTTTTCCTTCGCTGACGGATTCTGTCTTTTCAGACCGTTTTAGCCGTATCGATAAATTGTTCAGCCAGCTGACTGGCGACAAGCCGGTGACGTCAGTTCCCGCTTACGATCTGCAGCGGGTTGAGGATAACCGCTACGCGCTGACCGTCAGTGTACCCGGCTGGAAAGAGCATGAGCTGGAGATAGAACTACGTGGCGGCCGGCTTTCGGTGGCAGGTCACCGGGATGATGCATCCGGGGAGTCGTCCGGCGAGGCCCGGCAGGAGAACAGCGGCTGGATCCATCGCGGCATTTCCCGGCACGATTTTCAGCTAAGCTTTTCGATTCCGGAGCACATGAAGGTGACCGGTGCCAGTCTGGCGGACGGTTTACTCAGCATTGATTTGATCCAGGAAATACCGGAGAGCGAGAAACCGCGTCGTATCCCGATTGCGATCGGCGGACCACGAACGCTGGAACATCAGTAATGTGAACAGGGCGGAAGCGGCTCAGGCTGTTTCCGCCCTGTTAACTGCTGGCAGGGAAGAAGGTCAACCGCGTCAGGCGCTGGCAGACATAGCGCAGACAGGGGTTTGCAATTCGGTATTTGTTCCGGTCAGCATAACGGGATCACCCGCCTCCAGGCTGGCGTGAAATGCCGCCTTCATCGATGCACTGATACCATCGCCACACCACATCAGATGATGCTCAAAACGGCGATGCGCCACGGCGGGAACACCGCATGCGGCCGCTGCGACTTCAACCCGGAAGCCCTGTCCGTTGAGCCGTATCGCCTCCATCCAGATTTCAGTTTCATCCGTTACGCTGACCGCTTCAAGAAACAGCGGTACGGTGCTGCGTCGCCGTGCGGCCAGCGACAGGCGCTCCCACTGGCCGATGACGGCACTATGAAAACGCTGCTGACGCTGGGCTGCTCCTTCGCTGAGGTCAGAACGCAGCCAGAGGTTAAGCGGCCGCAGATAGCGATTAACATAGTCATCGCCACAGTAGTCGGTATTCATCATCTGCAGTTCACGTTCAACATCTGCGTCCGGATTGTTTGCCAGCAGTTGCAACATATCCTCTTCCCGGCAGGCCCAGCCGCCGGGCAGCGTGACGCTGGGCCAGTTAAGGGCAGCATGGATATCAAACAGCGTATGGCCTCCTGATGTCATTTCACGAACGCATAGCGCGCGCGTGAGCTGCTGGTCTGAGTAGCCAGCAGGGCCAGGCGGTGTGATCAGCCCGGCCCGGCGCCAGCGACGCAGGGTTTCAGGAAGAACACCAACGAGACCACATACGGTGTCGGTAGAGTGCTGAGGCATAGTTGATATCCGTGAAGCGTTGCAATCCCATGATCGGGGAAGATGGCCGCAGTATGCGCGCCAGGAATAAATAAAGAAACAATCATTTCCATAATCTGTTCATGCGACGGATACAGAGAAGTCAGAGAGTAAATAAACAGATGGAGAGAAAGGCTGACGGGCAGGTGCCGGGCGCAGAAACGCCCGGCGATTAAGAACGCTTTACCAGTGGTACTTGTTGGAATCTTCCCACTCTTTCACTTCTTTTTCGGCACGGTCTTTCTCGTAGCCGTAGCGTTCCTGAATTTTACCGACCAACTGATCGCGCTTCCCTTCTACAACGGTCATATCATCATCCGTAAGATCACCCCATTTTTCCTTGACCTTACCTTTGAACTGCTTCCAGTTGCCGCCAATGCGATCTTCGTTCATGGTGATTCTCCCAATTCCGGTTGTTATCCAGGGACCTGATGAATATCTGTCCTGCCAGAAGGCTGTCAGATGGATCAAGCATGGCACAGCTTTTGCTTTTTGCAGCGAAGCGGTGTGAGCCGCTTCAAACTATGAGCAAAAGGGCAGGCAGGGGAGTGTTTCTGCCGGGGAAATCACGGGCGTCGTGCAGGCCAGCTCACAGCAGGCAGGGCGTTAAGGGCAGGGCGGGCAAACAGAAAGCCCTGGTAATAGCGGACCCCGGCACCTTCCAGCCAGAGCCACTCTTCAATTTTCTCGACGCCTTCCGCAATGACCGTAATTTCCAGCGCCTGACAGCATTTAAGGATGGCCAGCACAATCGCCTGACGCGGGCCGCTGCGATGAATATCGGTGATCAGCTTGCGATCGATCTTAACTTTGTCGGGCTGGAAATCGGCCAGCAGCGACAGGCCTGCGAAACCGGCACCGAAATCATCAAGGGCCAGGCTGATTCCGGCTGCTTTCAGCTGCCGCACGGCAAACTGAAAGGCATCGAAGCGGGAGATGACCTCATCTTCAGTCACCTCAACCACCACCTGCTCAGGGCGCAATCCCTGTTGCCTGATCTGCTGAATGAGATGTTCAACCGCATCGTCGATCATTACCAGCGACATAGGCAGCAGGTTGACGGAGATCGTCTGCTCCCGCAGGCCGAGATGTCTGGCCAGCTGAAACGCATAGGTTTTGGAATGGAGATCCGCCTGATAACGTTCGCCTTCCGGCAGCTGTGAAAAATAGTCTGCGGGTGGTGTGCCCTGAAGACCGCGTATCAGGGCTTCGCAGGAGACAATCCGGCGATTCGCTGCGTCTACGATAGGCTGAAGCGCAAATTCACAGCGCTGATCCGCTGCAGGCTGCAGGGGTGGCACAGCACTCACGGTAAGGGGCGTAGTCAGTGTCCACTCGCTGGCAGGGGCAATCCCGATAAACGTCTCTTTATCTCTGCCTTCGACAAAAGAACGCAGGAACTTCACTACCCGGTCATGTCTGATTCGCTCATCAGTCAGGGTGACCCGTTTAAGCAGGGCTTCTACGACGGTATGTTTCTGATAGTCACGTAAATCAAACAAGGCCATGCCGGCATGACCAAAGCGACGTGAAGGGGCGTAATCTCGCATCAGTTCAATCAGATTAAAATGCCGATCATCCCGACTGATACGCTGAAAAACCGTGTGGACATTCTCGACGCTCCCTTCAAGCACCTGAAAAAAGTGCTGCCCGTCATAGAGCAGTATCCCGGTGACTTCAGCTTCAGCGTTTTTGATACTGGCGCGCTCCACCAGCGCTTTAAGCTTCTCTGGGGAGACCGAACCCGCAAGCTGGCTACGGTAAATCAGGGTGGAGAGCATAAGCAAACTCACATGGCAGGAAGTTACTGACTAACCATACCACAGAATTATTGATGGTTAAGGGCATAACTGCGGCCTATATATCGTTCTGCTTGCGGCATTAAAGCGGGCACAGGGCAGGGTTTCAGGCATTAAGCACACACATGTCAGCTGACGTTTCGATAATAAACTGGCGAATAAGCAGAGATAAAAGAAAAGCCCCCGCAAAAGCGGGGGCGAAGAGCGGATATAGCGCATTATTATAACGTCACGACATCCCTGGTGAGGCGCCGGTCATTCGGATTGTGCCTGATTATTACGCGCTTTATATTCTCCTTACCATGTTGTTCTGGCGGGATTATTAAGCGGGTAAAAATCAGTTTCTCTGATATTTCAGAAAATTGTCCTGATATTCAATCAACTGGTTTGGGCTTTTAATAACATCAGCGCAGCCATTGAATTATCAGGTTACAAATCCACCACTTTTCCAGTCGCAATCTTAACGTCTTTAGCAGGTTTACCCGGCACGCTTAAACATCACCGGTCTTCAGAGGTAACTGCGTGTCGACATCTGCGTTATCTGAAAAAGTGCCCCCTGCAAAAGGGGGCAAGGGTAGGAGTCAGATCACTCTGAAACAGAAGTGGATTTCGTTGCAGAGCCATTTAAAGATAGGGCAAAACCGCAGTTATTTCCGCTGCGGTTAACCCTTTTTTTAGTTAGATATCAAATAATTAAAATGCTTACAATATAGAATAATGAGCAGGATCAGTCAGTTAATTGGATATGAAAACGATTACTAAGATTAGGATTAAAGTCCTGATCTGCCTGCGGCTACGGCTATTAATGGCCATAATTCAGGCATCCAAAGCATGTGAATGCAGACTTGACCGCCTGACGGATTAATTATACTGTTCATAAATACAGTACTATTTCAAACAAAAGCCGTTGTGGAGTCAATGTGATGTCACAGGATGATGAGATCTGGCATGCGTTCAGAGAGGCGACAAGACAGGATGATGCCGGTCAGTTTACCGTCAGCACGCGGGATTTTGTGGCGGAGCTGCAACAGCGCAACGCACCACATACACTGCGAGCCGCAAATACCTGGATCGAGATGCATATCACGACCTTCAGTGATATCTCTGTTGAGCCTGGTGAGTGTCGGTTGTTTCAGATGCCTGCGGCGCGCAGTTAACACGCGCCGCAGACCTGAAAATAACACTACAGTGCAGGTATTTCAGCCACGCTGCTCTGGCCGATGCTGACTGAATGGCTTCAGAGCCTGGACGAATGACGACCCATATCTGACCGATCCTGATAGTTAGGATTAGCAGGATAGCTCTTCTCGCAGGCCATGCGTGCCAGATTGAGCGCAACTTTACGCTTTTTAAGCTTTAACTTTGGCAGCCACTCTTTGAACTGCGCCGTCAGCGACGCTGCCTGCTGTTCAGTTGTGACGCGACAGATAAACAGCTTGCTCTTCGTCTGGCGGCTGACATCAATGGCGTAGATTTCAAAGCCTGCACTGCACTCTTCATATTCAACATCCGTAAACTGCATGTGTGGCCAAAGACCGGTTCTGGTTTCAAATGTGGCTAAATCCATGAGAACTACCTTTTTTATTGTAAGCGTTATTGCTGCGCGACAGACTTAAGCCTGGTCGGGCCAGTGAGCATAGACCACAATCAGCATTCCGCCAGTGAATTCCCTGATTTAATCTGGCCCTGACACAAATGGCTAAAATCTCAGAGGTGTACCGCCAGGGTTCATCCGGCCATGTTTACACGTATCAGTTAATCTGATAACTCGCCCACATTTCGAATGTTCGTCCCCGGCAACGCCTGCTATTCGCCGCACTGACGTTGCAGGATCTGTTGCCCTCTTTCATGGTGTTAATGTGCCTCTTAATAACAATTATCATCAGCGATCCTGTTGAATTAGCATGCTAATCATCAGATCCCAACGGACAGCATCTCAGGCCTGATCATGACCATCGGGTTGTGTAAATATCGTGTAAACAGGCAGGCGGATTTTCGTCGGGATGCGTTGTTAAAGGGAAAAGTTGAAATGAGATCACTCACTGAGAACATCGTGAGGTAGTTCACTCTGTTACAGACGCAAGGAAAAATAAAAAAATATATCCTCCACGATTGATTAAAGCCCTGCAGACGAAAGCCGATAAAAATAATCCAGTTCAAACTATGTTCACACTTATTTTCTCTCCAGGGGACGTTTATGACTATTACACAGCGTCTGGTATTGATTTTCTCACTGCTTGCAATGTCACTGATTGCGCTGGTGATTATTTCTTTATCAGTGATTTCGGGCTTTCAATCCCGTTTTGAATACGTACAGATGAATGCGATACCCAGCATTCGTGATCTCAACAAATCGATCAGTGTCACCAATCAGTTAGGGATAGCTCTTTATCGCCACCAGAGCACTACCGATGCGACAAAATTCCCTGCTGCGGAAGAGCGCATTGAAAATCTGCTTCAGCAGGTTAAATCACTGAATGATTATTACATGGCGAATGACATCTCCAGTGATGAAGATAAAGTGATGACCGAGCAGGCCTATAAAAATCTGGATGCGGTTCGCAGCGCATTGCCGGAATTTCTTGCCGCGTCACGCGCTCAGAATGATGCTGTCGCGTTACCGTTACTTCAGAGTGATAATGGCGTAGGGGCTGCTGCCCGTAAAATGGAAGCGGATTTTACCCGTCAGATTCAGCTGAATATTGATATTGGCGAACAGCTCAGGGCTGAGAACAAGCGCATTTATTCGCAGACCCTGTGGGCGATGTCTGGTGGTTCGCTGCTGCTTGTTCTGCTGCTGGCCGGTTTCTCCGCTAAGGTGATCCTCGGCATTAAAAGGAGCCTCTCAGGCATTGTCAACACCATGACGCAGGTGAGTCATACGCTTGACCTGACTCATACCGCGGAAGTCAGCAGTAAGGATGAGATCGGCAAAACGGCGATGGCGTTTAACCAGTTGCTGTCACGCGTTTCCGGCACGCTGCTTTCGGTCAGTCACGCCGCGCAATCGGTCAGTGCCGGATCCACGCAGATTGCTGCAGGTAACGAAGATCTTTCCGCGCGTACTGAAGAGCAGGCGGCATCTCTTGAGCAGACAGCAGCCAGCATGGCGACGCTGAGCGAAACAGTTCGTCAGAACTCAGAAGGCGCGCATCAGGCCAGCAGCCTGGCGAATAACGCCAATCACATGTCGATCCAGAATGGCACGTCAGTGAAGCAGATGCTCAACACCATGGATGAAATCCGCGCCAGCTCAGCCAAAATTTCTGAGATTACCGGGTTGATCGAAGGCATCGCCTTCCAGACCAATATCCTGGCACTGAATGCGGCAGTCGAAGCAGCACGTGCAGGTGAACATGGTCGCGGCTTTGCTGTGGTCGCGTCTGAAGTGCGTAATCTGGCGCAGCGTTCCTCGTCTGCCGCACGTGAAATCAAAGACCTTATCTCAACGTCGGTTTCACAGGTGGAGCACGGCTTAGAGCAGGCCAGCGGCGTGGGATCAAACAGTGAAAATGTCCGTCAGGCGATTCAGCAGGTAGCCGATCTGGTCAATGAAATCGCCGCGGCGACCTCTGAGCAGAGCAAAGGCATTGAGCAGGTTCATCAGGCGATTGGCCAGATGGATGAGGTGACGCAACAGAACGCCTCGCTGGTAGAAGAGGCTTCATCCGCCTCTAAATCCCTGCAGGAGCAGGCAGAGACGCTGTCAGGGCTGGTAGCGACCTTTACACTGGAGAGCAACCAGCGTGCCGTGCAGTCGCAACAGCCCGCTGGTGTACGCCGTCCGGTATTGCAGGCGAAGCAGCCTGAGCGCCACACCGTCGACATGACTCAGGCGAACTGGGAAAGTTTCTGATAGCTGAGCAGTAAAATCCTGGCCTCCACACTGTGGGGGCTTTTTTTTATCATTTATAAGCGAAATAAGAATAATTTTTATTTAAATAAAAATGAAATGAAATCGATTTCATTATTAAATTGTCCTGCCGGAATTAACTCTTTAGAGTGAGGTGAGACTGTGTCGATATTTATAAGAAAAGAGTTCGTCAGGGTTAATAGCGTAATGGAAATTGATTCGATACAGTGCGGATGTCTGTTATCGGCGACGAATGCATTAACTTGAATTTCTTTATTTTCATAATGGTGATGCTGAAGTCAGGCTTACGACTAAAAAGGCTGATGTGTGCATTGTTATTTTATATTATTGATATATATTACTATTTTCAGATTTAGCTTAGGTGAAACTTGCAGTAAATATCGTCATTTTATTCACTGTAAAATAACGTACCGCAATCTATACTCCTTTCTGTTGCGATATGCATTTCTGAATTTTTATACCCAACCCCTTTCTTCATGGCGATATTGCGCTGCATGAGGCGTCTCTGGCTATGTAAAAGAAAGGGTAAAAATAATATGACACGAGCAATTTTGTGCACTACTCACCTGCACGCCCCACACATCAGAGCGGAAAAGAATGAAAAAAATACTCGACCGGATTAATTTGCCAGCAAAATTCCTGTTACTGGGATCCTTTGCACTGGTGCTGTTTATTTTACCTACCTTTCTGTTTATTCAGACAGGCAACCAGCTTATAGATACCAAGAATGTAGAGCTATCTGGCATACCGGTTGAGAAAAAAGTCCTGAAACTCCTTAACCTGTTACAACGTCATCGTGCAGAGAGCGCTATCGCCATCTCCCTTAACAAGCCTGATAACGCACCACGTCTGGCGCTCGTCTCGCAAATCAATACGTTATCCGGAACGATTGCTGACGATCTGCGCAAGGATGACGAGCAGGCACAACCGCTGAAATCGCTGCAGCGGGTTAATCAGGAGTGGGGTCAGCTGCAGGATGACATCAACGCTGGCAAACTCACGCTGGCAACCAGCCTGACGCGTCACGCCCATCTGATTCAGGCGTTACTGGACACCAATCAGGATGTGCTGGATTTTTATCAGCTTTCGCTGGATGCGGATTTAAATACCTACCAGCTGATCGTCAGCATCTATAGTCGCCTGCCGCTGCTGACTGAAACGCTGGGTCAGATCCGTGCCAATGGTACGTCGCTGATTGCCAGTGGAAATATTTCTGAGTCCGATCGCAGTCGTCTGGCATTCCAGATTGATAACGGCAGAACGGCTCTGGCACAGTTCAGCAAAAATATGGACAAGGTGTTCTTCATTGAGCCGGATCTGAAAACCACGTTCTCCGGTCTGGCAGAGGATGCGAATCAGCAGGCTCAAGGCGCATTGCAACTGGCTGATAGTATATTTGTGAGCGGGCACGCCAGCGTGGCACCGGTTGAATATGTACGGGTGTTTACTCAGGCGATCAACCGCTATGCGGAGCTGGGCGATCAAACCAGTACCCGTCTGCAACAGATGATGGAAGGACAGATTGATAAAAGGCGTCAGGCGCAGTATCTGCTGCTGGCTGGTCTGCTGGCCGTCGCTCTGCTGGCCGTTTTGGTGGCGGTAATGATCACCCGCTCTGTGACCCGCCCGGTCAAAGAAGCGGTCGAAGTGGCCAGTCGCGTCGCGGCGGGCGATCTGACAGCACAGCTGACGATTTCCGGTAGTAATGAAATGGCTGAACTGCTGAATGCGCTGATGCGGATGCAGCAGCGTCTTGCCCAGCTGGTTTCGGATATCAAAGGTAACGCCGCCACCATTGCCAACTCTTCGGAAGAGATTGCCCGAGGCAATGGTGATCTTTCGTCGCGCACCGAACAGCAGGCGGCTTCACTGGCTGAAACAGCGGCCAGTATGGAACAGCTGGCCTCAATCATTCAGCAGAATGCGGATAACACCCGCTTTGCCTCTGATCGCGCTGAATCAGCGACGCAGGCGGCACTATTAAGCGGCGCGGCGATGGATTCCGTGATGCAGACCATGCACAAAATCCGCGGCAGTTCGGGTCAGATTGAAGAGATCACCTCTGTGATCGACAGCATCGCTTTCCAGACCAATATTCTGGCACTGAACGCAGCGGTTGAAGCGGCGCGCGCCGGTGAGCAGGGCAAAGGTTTTGCGGTTGTCGCATCCGAAGTGCGTGCGCTGGCACAACGTTCAGCCAGTGCAGCAAAAGAGATCAAGAGCCTGATTGAGCAGTCGGTCGGTCATGCGCAGGAAGGGATTGCGATGGCGCAGAACGCAGGCGACAAAGTGAAGCAGAGCGTCAGTGCTATTGAACAGACTTCTCAGCTGATGCGGGATATCTCTTCTTCATCTGAGGAGCAGAGCAGTGGTATTTCGCAGGTCAATATTGCGGTGAACCAGATGGATCAGGTGACGCAGCAGAACGCCGTGCTGGTGGAAGAGTCGGCCTCCTCTGCGGATGAACTTGCTGCACGCGCAGGGCAGTTACGTACCATGGTTGCGGTGTTCCAGACGGCATAATGGTGGTAAAACAGCCGCCACCTGTGGGCGGCTGTTATTCTCTCAACGCCTGTTACGCCTGGTGATCGCTCAGACAGGCCAGATAGGTTTCTCCTGACCGCATCACTTTCGTTTTCGCCTGCTCACGAATATCCTGACCTTCAAACGCGCCATAAAGCTGCCCGAATGCTACGTCATCAAGCCGATGCAGGATGTCGCCTACTGTGGCAGCTGACAGTGGCAGCATATTTGGGTAGCTCCACATAAACGACACGCCATGCGCACCCGGCGTGACCTGAATGATATCACCCGCCAGCATCACCCCTTCGCCCTCGTCCCAGTGCAGCACGCTGCCACCGGGAAAGTGGCCGCCCAGCCGTAACAGCGTCACACCCGGCATCAGCGCCAGTGAATCCCCCTCCCAGAACCGGATATGCGGGCTTTCCCGGACAATCCATTGCCGATCGCGGGCGTGCAGATGCAGGGGCGCGTGAAACGCCTCAGCCCACTCCTGCATGGTGGTGTAGTAGTGCGGATGAGAAATTGCGATAGCATCAATGCCGCCCAGCGCCGCGATTAGCGTGTACGTGGCGTCATCAAGGTTAGCGATGCAGTCCCAGAGCACGTTGCCGTGCGGCGTACGCAGCAGAAAGGCTCGCTGATTAATGGCAAATTCAGGCACGGTTTTAAGGCTCAACAGCGCATCGCTGTGGGCCGTCCACTTATTGGCGTGGCTGGCGCGCAGCACGTCAAACGCGATCCAGCCCTGGCCCGTGGCAGGAACGTACTGACGTTCATCCTCACAGATTTTACAGTGCTGATTCGGGGCATCACAGGGGTAAGCCGTCCCGCAGGCGGTACATAACATCGTCATGGTGATCTCCTTTGTCTCAAACAAGCTTATGCATACCTGCGAAAACCGCACTTTGCTGACATAATTCGCAGACGATCACCGCTGGCGGCGCAGCGTAATCCGCGTCAGTTCCGAGGGACGGCCCAGCCTGACCGCCATGCCTGGCCAGAGTGCCGTGCCGTTATTCACATAGAGCTGCATTCCGCCAACCTGATAAAGCCCGGACACAAACCCGGCGTTGGGTTTAGCAAACAGCCGGTCCAGTCCGATAATCAGCCCGCCATGCGTATGCCCTGAAAGCTGCACATCCACGCCCTGCGCCGCGTTCTGGCGGGCATTGCGCGGCTGATGATCCAGCAGGATCACCGGTGCGTTTTCAGGTGCCTGCGCCAGCGCGCGGGCCAGGTCGGGGCCGGTTGCATTTCTGCCGGGTGCGGAGGCGTCCGGCAGACCGGCAATCACCAGCTTTGCCGCGCCGCGCTGGATGACGGTATGACTGTTG
Organism: Pantoea vagans; assembly: GCF_004792415.1. NCBI lineage: Bacteria > Pseudomonadati > Pseudomonadota > Gammaproteobacteria > Enterobacterales > Erwiniaceae > Pantoea > Pantoea vagans. Next base: position 156,489 of record NZ_CP038855.1, on the reverse strand, counting down.
AGCAGCGGCTGCAACCCCAGTGACGCCAGATGAGCCGTCCAGACTGCCTGATGGAAGAAATATTCGTGGTTACCGGTAATCGCCCATACGCCATCAGGGGCTGCCAGCCCACGCAGCGGCGCGACGTCATGCCGCCTGTGTTCCAGGCTGCCATCGATCACATCGCCCGTTACCACAATCAGATCGGCGTTGAGAGACATCGCTCGCTCAACCATCGCGGCGGTCCAGGCCGCATTAAACAACCGGGTGATATGCAGGTCGGTCAGCTGCAGCAGCTGATAGCCCTCGAACTCAGCGGGCAGGTCAGGCAGGACCAGTGTTACCTCTTTGACTGGCGGCACGCGTATCGCCTGCTGTACCCCAACGGCAGCCAGCACCATCGCCAGCATCACAGCCAGGTAGCGAACACCGGGCACCAGCTCCAGCGGATGCCGCAACAGCAGCGCGATCAGCATGACCGCATCCATCAGCATCTGGAGCAGCGCCAGCAGCAGCACGGTGCTATACGCCCAGTTAAACAGGATGATAATAATGCGAGGCATTTCGGCGGAGAAAATACCGCCCGACGTAAAGCGGCTTACCAGCAGATATTGTGAGGCCAGTAAAACCAGTGCGGAGAGCAGGATCTTGACGGCCAGTGGCAGGGATAAGGGAATGATGACGCGCGCAATAACATACCAGCTGGGTAAGCTGAAAATCAGGTGAAACATAGCAGTCTTCCGGTAGGGCGCTGAATATCCGCGCAGGCAAATAAGAGACGATCGTTTATAGAGCTGTTTTCAGCACATGAGTGTATACGATGCTGCCGTTCGGGTTACTTCGCGCGGGGTGCTTTACGGGTGATAAAACAGCTGGAGGGCCGAAAAAAGGATGCCAGCAGGCCGCAAAAGCAAAAACAGCGTGACCGGAACACCGGCCACGCTGGCAATATTAACTGGGCAGGTCAGACTAGCGAAGAATACCTGAGGTGGTGTGCGTCTCGTCGGTTACGCGCGTCATCGCGATCGGAATACTTTTATAGGCGGGAATGCCGCTTTTGGTATCGTGGCTGTCGAGCGGAACCATCACATTAGCCTCCGGGTAGTAAGCGCCGACTGAACCAGGTGCCATATCAATAATCACGATGGTCAGGTTTTTCATCTGACGCGAGGTGGGATTACCCTCCGGATCCAGCGCCATGAGATCGACACGGTCACCCACGCGCAGCTCTCGTTTCTCCGCCTCTTCCGCATTGATAAACAGCACATCGCGGCGGCCCGTCACCCCACGATAACGGTCGTTCAGTCCATACAGCGTGGTGTTGTACTGATCGTGACTGCGCAGGGTGGTGAGCACCAGATCATGGCACTTCAGCGAGCGGGGATCTTCGTTGATGCCCTGCATTACTTTAAACTGCGCACGACCGGAAGGCGTGAGCCAGACGCGTTCTGATGCGGCGTTATGGAGCCGGAAACCTCCCGGATGCTTAATCCGCTCGTTGAAGTTTTCGAACGCCGGGAACACGGCTTCAATGGCATCACGGATACGGCTGTAATCGGCGACCATGGCTGACCAGTCAACCACGCTGTCGGGCAGGGTTGCCTTAGCGAGTGAGGCGACCAGCGCCGGTTCAGATTTAAGATGGGGTGAGGCCGGGTTCAGCGAACCGCGAGAGGCATGCACCATTGACATCGAATCTTCAACGGTCACACTCTGCGCGCCTGTCGCCTGAACATCGGTCTCAGTCCGGCCCAGCACCGGCAGCAGATAGTTATGTTTTCCGAGTAACAGGTGTGAGCGATTAAGCTTGGTGGCCATATGCACCACCAGATCCAGCTTGCGCATCGCCGGGAATGTCACCTGGGGATCGGAGATTGCCTCTGCCAGGTTACCGCCCAGGCAGAGCAGCGCTTTGGCTTTACCATCGCGCATCGCCTTGATTGCCTCGACAGCGCCGTGACCATGTTCCTGTGGCGGACGGAAACCAAAGACCTTTTCAATGCTATCCAGCAGCGACTGCGGCGGGATCTCAGTGATGCCCACTGTGCGGTCACCCTGGACATTAGAGTGACCGCGTAACGGACAGATCCCCGCGCCCGGCTTACCGATGTTGCCGCGCATCAGCAGCAGGTTCGCGATTTGCTGGACATTCTGCGTACCGTACTGGTGCTGGGTAATTCCCATGCCATAACAGATGATGGTCCGTTCAGCGCTGGCGTAGAGCCGGGCGATATGCTGGATCTCCTCACGCGCCATGCCGGAGACTTTGAGGATGTGCGGCCAGTCGGTGCTCTCCAGGTCAGCTTTCAGGGCATCAAAGCCTTCGGTGTGCTCGGAAATAAACGCTTCATCGATGACGCCGGGTTTTCCTTTACTCAGCGCCTCTTCGTGCATGGTGAGCAGGATCTTCATCACGCCTTTGAGCATCGCCGCGTCGCCGCCCACCCGCACTTTGTAATAGGTCGAAGCCAGCTCAGTAGAGCTCATTGACAGCATCTCAATCGGACTCTGCGGCGAGGTAAAGCGTTCCAGCCCGCGCTCACGCAGCGGGTTGATCGCCACAATAGTGGCTCCGCGCTTAGAGACTTCCCGCAGCGTGCCGAGCATGCGTGGATGGTTGGTTCCAGGGTTATGACCGATGCAGAGCACCAGATCGCAGTGGTCAAAATCCTCCAGCTCTACCGTACCTTTGCCGACGCCAATCGACTCCGGCAGCCCGACGCTGGTTGGCTCATGACACATGTTTGAGCAATCGGGGAAATTGTTGGTGCCATATTCGCGGGCGAAGAGCTGCCACAGGAACGCCGCTTCATTTGAGGCGCGGCCCGACGTGTAGAATTCCACACTATCGGGATCCTCATAGCTGCGCAGATGCTCACCAATCTCCCGGAACGCCGTCTCCCACTCGATGGGCTGATAGGTGTCGGTAGCAGGATCGTACTTCATGGGATGGGTCAGACGTCCTTCGCCCTCCAGATGCAGTGCGCTGCGCTCCCACAGTTCGGTCACGGTATGAGCAGCAAAAAATTCCGGCGTGGTGCGCTTGCTGGTGGCTTCCCACGAGACGGCTTTTGCGCCGTTTTCGCAGAACTCGAAGGATGAGGCATGCTGTGGGTCGGGCCAGGCACAGCCCGGACAGTCAAAGCCCTGTGGCTGGTTGACTTTAAACAGGGCGATCACATCCTGCTTTACAGACATCTGGCCACGGATAGCATCGGCAACCGCCTTAAGTGCGCCCCAGCCACCGGCAGCACCGCCATAAGGGGCGATGCCATTTGTGCGATTTTGCTCTTTCATAATGCTCCACATTGTCTCTATTGTTATTGGCTAAGCCTGGTACATAAAAGGGAACAGCAACGTGGATTCTGGCTATTATTCAGCGAAATTTTTTCTCAAAATGTTTCGGTAGGGCCGTGCGCTCTGTTTTTCTGGTATGAAATAAGCGTGAGGGTGACGCAATAATAAACGAGACGGCCGTGTTTTATCTCATGGGGAATTTATCAGGAACAGTAAGGCGGTTATGGCTGGCAATGAGGTGATCGCAAGTAACGCATTGATATAAAAACATAATGATGCGATTTCACGTCTGTGATATTTAATTAATATGATTTCTTGCAGGTAAAGTCATTACGGTTAATATTCCCATCTGTACGCTAAAACAAAAAGAATATTCACAACGGTATTATTAGCGTAACGGGAGTCGGGGAAATATAACGGGTCGTTATTACCGCACAAATTAATAAGCCGTTCTGGTATTTAAACTATCGTTCAGCCGGTATCTGTCCACATCATGAGACAGCGCCATTGCCCGACGCTGCTGGCCGATCAGGAGAGGTCAGTACGATCGCCTCGTGTTGTCGGATGAGAAATTACAATAAATTCTACTGGCGCATCGCTGTTATTTCTGGCCTGGTGTTTAGCGTGTGGCGGAATTTCGATTCCCTGTTGCGCACTGATATCATGCACTTCGCCCTCCAGCTCCATCGACAGCACGCCCTGAAGAACAAAGAAAAACTGCCGGGATGAAGCATGATAGTGTCTTTTTTCACGGGTGCCGGGCGGCATTTTTTCATGAATGACTAACATATCTTTGCGGTTCATCAGATACCAGCCATCACACCCGTCACCCCAGCTATAGTGTTCTGCATTCTCTTTTGAAATCATCATTCTGCGCTCTGGTTATTATTGAAAAGTCTGAAGCCCTGACTAACTATACAAGGCCAGGTTACTGGCCCTCAATTTTTAGTGTCGGTAATAACTTCAATGTACTTTGACTGTGCTGATAACTTAATCGGGGATGATCCGCCAATGGCGTGTCGTGGATTGAGCGGCGCACACCTGACAGGCTGTAACGGAGGATGAGATATGCAATGGTGGGATCAGGAGAGATTTAACGTTCGTCTTGAGTGGGGCGATGCTGCCGTCCGCTACGCGGCAAAAGATGTGGAGTGCATCATTATCGTCGATGTGATGTCCTTCTCTACCTGTGTCAGCCTGGCGGTCGATAATGGCGCACAGGTTTATCCTTATCCATGGAAAAATGCATCTGCCATCGGTTTTGCAAACAACATCGGCGCACGACTCGCCAGCTACGACAGACTGTCTGACGCAGGCGGTTTTAGTCTCTCTCCGGCCTCGATTCGGACAATAGAACAGGGCGAGAAGCTGGTTCTGCCGTCTCCCAATGGATCAACGATTTCATTCCTGGCCCGTGATATGGCTGCGGGCGTCACTGTATTCAGCGGCTGTTTCAGGAATCTCACGCAGACAGCAAAGGCCTGTCGCAACTTCGGGCGTATTCTGGTTATCCCCTGTGGAGAGCGCTGGCCCGATGGCACGCTTCGCCCGGCCATAGAGGACTATGCTGCAGCCGGTGGCATTATTGCAGCCATCGGGCATGACCGTTGCTCCCCTGAAGCAGCAGGCGCGGTTGCCGCCTGGCGGCAGCTGAATCTGTTATCTCTTCGCGAATGCGCTTCAGCCCTGGAACTTCACCAGCGCGGATTTCAGGAGGATGTCGATCTCTGTCTGGATCTGGATAGCGCAACGCGGGCCTGCCAGTTGCAGGGGGATTTTTATGCGGCAGGTACGGAACGGGGCTGAGCCTGTCAGCTCGTTGTTGTCCTGACAGGCTCAACATTCAGCGGTTACTTCTTCTTATTCAGCATCGACTTCAGATCGGCAAACGGATTGTAGGTCGCTTCACCCACATCTTTTTGTGCATCCTCGCCAGCCACCACGCGGGTGCCATACTGGTCAGCCTCAGTGTACTTTGAGTGCTCGTGATCGTGACAATAGAGACACAACAACTCCCAGTTGCTGCCATCTTCCGGATTATTAGTGTGGTCGTGATCGATATGGTGAACCGTCAGCTCGCGCAGATTTGAATAAACAAATTCTCGTGAGCAGCGCCCACACACCCACGGATAGATTTTAAGTGCTTTTTCACGGTAGCCGCTTTCCAGCCGCGAATAGTTTTTGGGGATCAGAGCCATTGCAGTTATTACCTGTTTTGCAGAGGTGTTCACGATAGTGCAGTCACTATATCCCACAACGGAACCCGAGGAGAAATCCTCCTGTTCTGTATGCAGAGAAGCCATGAAACCAGGGTATTAGCTGAAAAATAGAGTAGCTGCTTTAACGCCACACGCTCTCGCATATCTGGAGAGATTCTCGACGCTGGCTGATGTAATGTTTTTTTCCATACGTGAGAGCGTAGAGGGGGCAATGCCCATTCTGGCTGCTACATCAGCACTCTTTAATCCGGCATGACTGCGCCACTCGGCTAACAAGGCCTGTAGTCGCTCTTTGCGTGCTTCAGCTTCATAGGCAGCCTGAAAATCATCTCTTTGCATGAGTCTGGCTTTCATCTCAGCCAATGTTTTATGCGCCATCGATCATCTCCTCCAGTTGGGGAAAAAACGACGATTTTACTGTGGTTATTATATTATTCCAGATAATAAAACTTCCATAGCTATGAAGAAATCACAAAATAAATATTATTAATAATCAGAATGATATAATCATGAAGACCACTATTTACCGCTTTGCTTAAAATTCCACGCTAAATGTAGTGCCGCACGCCATAAACCGCCCAGAAAATCGCGTTAGCTCCCAGATAAATCCAGCATCCCCAGTAGGCAATAGGTTCACGGCGGGTGCGGAGTTTGGGCAGGAAGATCAGTAAATAGAGTGCAGAGGCGATAAGCGAAACGAAGTAGAAAAATTTCATTGTTCTCTCCTGGTTAATATCCTTTATTTCAGGATAGTCAGGGATGACCATTTTGCTCAGTGCATCATCAGATGCGTTCCACACCAAGGTTTTTGGCAACCACGCCGGAAGTGACCCGTTCTGGCTGCTACAAAGCGAACTGGCGGCACAGCGTCGCAATCGGCCCTGTACAGGAAAAGATAACGTCAGGATGTTTAACCGGATGTAACAACCTATAATCAACGCAGTTTGTTGACCTGCAGGAATGCAGGTCTTGCTCCCGCCCCAAAGGAAGAGATCCCGCTGATGTTTTCTCGTTTTTTTATTTATCGCCCCGTCTTCGCATGGGTTGTTGCCATTTTAATTATGTTGCTTGGCGCGCTCTCTATTACGCTGCTGCCGGTTGAACAATATCCCGATGTTGCACCGCCCTCGGTGAATATCAGTGCAACTTACACCGGTGCCTCTGCGGAGACGCTGGAGAACAGCGTCACTCAGGTGATTGAGCAGCAGCTGACCGGGCTGGATAATCTGCTCTATTTTACCTCCAGCAGCAGCTCGCAGGGGAATGTGTCGGTCACCGTCACCTTCAGTCAGGGCACCGATCCGGATACCGCACAGGTGCAGGTGCAGAACAAGGTGCAGCAGGCGCTCTCGCGTCTGCCCAGCGAGGTGCAGCAGCTTGGCGTCACCGTGACCAAATCGCAGTCGAACTTCCTGCTGGTGATGGGACTGTATGACACGACAGGCAAAAGCAACAGCACCGATATTGGTGACTGGCTGGTCAGCAATATGCAGGAGCCGCTGGCCAGGACCGAAGGCGTCGGTGACATCCAGGTGTTCGGCGGACAGTACGCGATGCGCATCTGGCTCGATCCCTTCAAGCTAAACTCTTATGCGTTGCAGCCCTCCGACGTGTCGGCAGCGATACGCTCGCAGAACATTCAGGTTTCAGCCGGCAAAATCGGTGGTCTGCCATCACCCGACAATCAGCAACTTACCGCCACGGTCAGAGCGCAGTCGCGACTGCAGACACCTGAGCAATTCCGCAACATCATTGTTAAAAGTGATAAAAGCGGTGCCATCGTGCGGGTAGGGGATGTGGCGCGGGTGGAGCTGGGCGGCGAATCTTATGACATGACCACCCGACTCAACGGGCATCCTGCGGCGGGGGTCGGCGTAATGCTGGCACCAGGTGCGAATGCGCTGGCCACGGCGACGCTGGTCAAAAACAAAGTTGAAGAATATCGCCATTCTATGCCGGAAGGTTACGAAGTGGCCTATGCCCTCGACAGTACTGATTTCATCAAAATCTCCGTTGAGGATGTGGTCATCACCCTGATCGAGGCGATCGCACTGGTGGTGGTGGTGATGTACCTGTTCCTGCAGAACATCCGCGCCACGCTGATCCCGGCGCTGGCGGTGCCGGTCGTGCTGCTTGGCACCTTTGGCGTGCTGGCGCTGTGCGGCTATACCATTAATACCCTGACGCTGTTTGCGATGGTGCTGGCCATCGGCCTGCTGGTGGATGATGCGATCGTGGTGGTGGAAAACGTCGAGCGCATTATGCATGACGAAGGTCTGCCGGCGCGTGAGGCAACGGAAAAGTCGATGAAAGAGATCTCCGGTGCGCTGGTGGCTATCGCGCTGGTGCTTTCCGCTGTCTTTCTGCCTATGGCCTTTTTCGCCGGCTCAACTGGCGTGATCTACCGGCAGTTCTCCGTCACTATCATAGCCGCCATGACCTTCTCTGTGGTGGTGGCGCTGACCCTGACGCCTGCGCTGTGTGGCATGCTGCTGCGGCCAACAGCACCCCATCGTAAAGGCTTCTTCGGCGGATTTAACCGCTTTTATGCTGCCACCGAGCGTCAGTATCGTTACAAAGTGGTGAGCACGTTGCGTCGTCCGCTCATCATGGTGTCACTTTACGCCGCAATGGGCGTGGTACTGTTTGTGATGTTCACCCGACTGCCGGGTAGTTTCCTGCCGACCGAAGATCAGGGCAGCATTATGCTTCAGGCGACGTTGCCGGCGGGCGCCACGGCCAGCCGCACCGAGGCCGTTAATAAGCAGATCGTTGACTGGTTTCTGACGGAGGAGAAACAGAACATTGATGTGGTCTTTACCATCAACGGCTTTAACTTCAGCGGTGCGGCGCAGAATGCCGGTATGGCGTTTATCAAGCTTAAAAACTGGGACCAGCGACCCGGCAGTGAGAACTCTGCTGAAGCGATTGCCGGACGTGCCACCTATGCGCTTGCGTCGATTCGGGATGCACAGATCTTTGCGCTGACGCCGCCGTCGGTGCCGGGGCTGGGGCAGAATAATGGCTTCACCTATGAGCTGCTGGCCAGTGGTGGCACTACCCGTGAGCAGCTGGGTAGCCTGCGCGATCAGCTGTTACAGAGCGCCGCACAAAGCCCGGATCTGATCGGTGTGCGGGCAAATATCCTGCCACAAACCCCGCAGCTGCAGATTGATATCGATACCAGCAAAGCGGTGGCATTGGGACTCCAGCTGGATGATGTGACCGACACGCTGACCAGCGCCTGGGGTGGAGCGTACATCAATGATTTTATCGATCGTGGCCGGGTGAAACGCGTTTATCTGCAGGGCGATGGTCAGTATCGCTCTGCGCCATCGGATCTGGATAAGTGGTACATCCGTAACAGTGAAGGCACCATGACGCCGTTCTCCGCATTTGCCTCGACCCGCTGGACCATGGGGCCGGAAAGTCTTAACCGCTACAACGGTTCTGCCTCCTATGAAATCCAGGGACAAAACGCCGAAGGCTTCAGTTCCGGTGATGCCATGAACACCATTGAGCGGCTGGCGAATGAACTACCGGCCGGTACGACGGGTGCGTGGAGCGGACTTTCACTGCAGGAGAAGCAGGCAGGCGGGCAGTCGACCACGCTTTATGCGATCTCGATTCTGGTGGTTTTCCTCTGCCTGGCGGCGCTGTATGAGAGCTGGTCGGTGCCGTTCTCCGTGCTGTTAGCGGTGCCACTCGGTGTACTGGGTACGGTGCTGGCCGTGGCGCTGCGCGGATTAAGCAACGATATCTACTTCCAGGTGGCGTTACTGACCACGGTCGGGCTGACGTCCAAAAATGCGATACTGATTATCGAATTTGCCGAGGATGCGGTGCGTCGGGGCAGTTCGCTGAGTGCTGCGGCGTTGCTGGCGGCGCGAACCCGCCTGCGACCGATTATGATGACCTCACTGGCCTTTATCGCCGGGGTGATCCCGCTGGCGGTGGCGACCGGTGCCGGTGCCAACAGCCGCATCGCTATCGGCACCGGTATCATTGGCGGCACGCTGGCGGGTACCGTGCTGGCTCTGTTCTTCGTTCCGCTGTTCTTTGTGCTGGTGAAGCACTACCTGACCCGGCATCGTGACGCAAAATAACGCTCTCAGCTCGTCTGTCGGACAGGACAGGCGGGCTGAAATCACGGTTCCTGCGACTGGAAATAAAGCGTGCCGTCAGACCTGCTATCCGGGTTGCGAATACCAGAGAGGTGAAATAGCGTAAAAGTATTTTATGGTGGAGAGAGGAGGGACGAACATCGGCGTGGATTCACTCGGGAGAGATGCCACTCCATGGCGTAAAACGTCCTAAAGCGCTTTATTCAGAATTACTTAGAAGGACGGCGACTAATCTTGCCTCCTTTCCGACCGGCTTCCCTGGCTTTTTCATGATCGTTTTTGAAATTGCCCCCACTGACCTTGCCTCCTGCACTGCCAGCTTCACTCGCACGTTCCGGATCGTTGGCAAAATTACCGGCACCACCTCTGTATTTCTGTTGTGTCATAGGAAGACCTCATATCAATGTTCCATTAGATAAAAAGGACTAGCTAGTCACACCAGGAAGCATAGTCGCCCGCTTCGTTTATGCAAATGCCCGGCGTAAAGGCCTTGATAAGGCAGAGATTAAACTTCGGCTGCCTGTTCGCCACAGCAGGGCAAAGACCGATGAACTACGCTTAAAGGCCTGACGAAAAAGGAGAATGCTATGAGCGACGCGACGTTAATCGACACGCTTGAGTTTGGTTCTGACGAGCAGAAGCAGAAATATGAAATCTACGGCGATGATGCACAGACGCCCACTTTTGCTGTGATCTCCCGGCAGCAGGGCGACGGCTGGCAGAAACTGGAGGAGAAAATCAGCTTCGCCGCGCAGGATGAACAGCAGGAAGCAACGGCATCAATGGGCTACGGTTCCGGCGATACGCTGCCTGATTTACGCGATTTGCCTGCCGAAGCACGGGAGCGCTGCGAGCGGCACTGGCAGGAGCAGAGTGCATAATGAGTAGAGCGCTGCTCCTTTTTTAGCCTGATTAAGAGAGGCGCCTTGAAGCGGCAGAATAACCCTCTGAGCGCTCTCTTTTTCCGACAGCCACAATAAAAGAGAACCAGGTCATTAAAAACGGGTGAGTCTGCATCGCAAAAAGTAATCTTCAGTCACCAGCACAGCTTTACATCTGCCCGCCAGAGTCCTGTCCCGGCTTATTTTATGCTGCTAAAATGTAACAACTTCATTCATTAAACCAACCGCAGCAATCGCTAAAGGTTTTCCCGCTGGTGGCGATAACCCAATGGCGTTGAGCGCGCCACTCAATGATGAACCCGGCACTCAGCGACGAGTTCTGAACGCGAACGGACCTGCATTTAGCCCTCCTTCTACACACCAGTAAGCGCGAATTTAAGCGTAAATTACTCATATAAAAGTGAAAATAATAATATGTCGATTATTAAGGCGATCAAAAGACGCCTGCCTGTTGCCCGTCTCAGGCGTAGCAGCCAGCCAGCGAATGGCACCTGGGATTGTCGTGCATTGCCAGATTCACTCTCCTCCATGGGTTTAAGCTCGCGCGCGGGCGGCATTCTGATGACATTTGTTCCGCCTGAAGCCGATTTTCAGCGGGTCAGTCAGGCCTGGCAGCGCTTTAACACCCCCGATCTGACGGTACTGACGCTTTCCTCCAATGGTGCGCTGAGCAGCAGCCGATCGCAAAGCACCTACTGTGATGGCAATGGCCCGGAAGGAAGCTATCTCTGGCTGCCCGACACGTTGATCGCCAGCCATGAAACGCACATTGTCGATCTGCATGTTGCCGATACGCAGACCGCCAGTCAGCGTATCACCGCCATCCAGCAGGAGCTGATGCGGTTGCAGGTGCGGATGCCGCTGTCGGCCGATCGGACTTTTGCGATGATTTACTGCGACGGCCTGTCGGCGTCAGAAGGCTTTCTGATGCAGGCCTGGTATAACAGCGGGCGCTTCCCCTGCCTGGCGATTGGCGGTTCAGCCGGTGGCAAAATTAGCTTTGATGGCACCTGGATTGGTGCGGGTGGCAGAGTACTGCAGGGCAAGGCCGTCATCGTGTTCTGCCAGATGGCAGCAGGAAAATCCTTTGCACCGTTTAAAAGCCAGAACTTCACGCCACGCGAGCAGAGCTGGCTGATTGCTGAAGCCGATCCGATTGCGCGTACGGTCACCTCCGTGTTTAACCGCCAGGGACAGCAGCAGCCGTTTGTGGCGTCGCTGTGTGAGCATCTTAACTGCACCGAGGCGCAGCTGACTGAACGCCTGAAGGGGCTGACCTTTGGTGTCAAAGTCGGCGGCGAATACTTTATTCGCTCAATCGCCAAAATTGAAGCGGGTGGCGTGCAGTTTTTCTGTGACCTTGAGTTTGGCGATCGGCTGTTCCTGATGGAAGAAAAAGACTTTAAACAGGCGACACAGCAGGAATGGCAGGCTTTTACCGCCCGGCACGGCAAACCCGCGGCGATTCTGATGAACGACTGTATCCTGCGTCGTGTCGGTAATGCCGATAAGCTGCACAATGCTCATTTCTTCAAAGGGATTGCCGCCGCCGGTTTTTCCAGCTTTGGTGAAATCCTGGGCGTGCCTATCAACCAGACGCTTTCTGCGCTGGTGTTTTTCAATCATGACGTCAAAGCGATGAGCCAGTTCCCGGTGGAGTATGCCGGCTATGCGGCCCACTACGCGCAGCGCGCGTTACGCCGCTGGGAAGCGCTGAACACCATTCAGACGCGGGTGCTGGATCGGGTTATCAACTATCAGCAGGCGCTGACGCCGCTGATGGAGGCGCTACCGGTACTCGAAACGGCGACGCATAGCCAGGGCGAAACGCTGAGCCTTGCAGAAAGCAGTATACGTAATATCAGCAATATCGCCACTGAGAGTCAGCAGGCGCAGGGCCGACTGGATGAAGGGCTGGACGATCTGGAAAAAATCTCGAATGGCATTAATGAGATTACACATGGCATCAGCAATATTGCTTTCCAGACCAACATCCTGGCGCTGAATGCCGCCGTCGAAGCAGCACGCGCAGGCGAGGCTGGCCGCGGCTTTGCGGTGGTCGCGGGTGAAGTTCGTCGTCTGGCACATTCGTCGAAAGAGCAGGCCGAAGCCACGGCGAGTAACATTGGCGAGGCGGTCACCACCATCTCACGTATCCGGCTGGTGGCCAGTGACTCGGCGCAGACGGCTGCACAGATGGCGGAGCGCAGTATCAGCGCGGCCGATACGCTGGCGGCCATGAATCAGCAGACCCGACATGAGCGCGCCGACATTGCGAAGCATCTCGGCAGCCTGCGTGAACTGACGCAGGGAATGGATGCGATGCAGGAAGCGGTCGCGCAGCTCAAAGTGTTACAAACGCTTTCCGGGGCGCAGGTTAAAGGCTGATTTATCAGCATAAAAGACAAAAAAATGCGGTGTAAGCGTAACGGCCAGGCAAGGCAGGCTTTCAGTTGTTACACTTGTCGGTGATTAACCACGCAGAGGTACTAATGAAAATCAAAAGTTATGCAGCCATGCAGGCTGGCCAGGCCCTTGAACTCTATGAGTACGATGCCGCCGAGCTGGCAGCCGAAGAAGTCGAAGTCCAGGTCGAATATTGTGGCGTCTGCCACTCAGATCTGTCGATGATCGATAACGAGTGGGGCATCTCTCAGTTCCCGGTGATTGCAGGACATGAAGTGATTGGCCGCGTCTCTGCCCTTGGTGAAGCGGCTAAAAGCAAAGGTCTGTCAATCGGCCAGCGTGTAGGAATCGGCTGGACAGCTAAAAGCTGTCAGCATTGCGATGCCTGTATCAACGGTGAGCAGGTTAACTGTCAGCAGGGCAGCATCCCGACCATCATGAATAAGGGTGGTTTTGCCGAGAAGCTGCGCGCCGACTGGCAATGGGTTATCCCGCTGCCGGAAAAACTGGATGCGGCCAGCGCCGGCCCACTGCTGTGCGGCGGTATTACCGTATTTAAACCGCTGCTGATGAGCAATATCACTGCGACCAGCCGTGTTGGCGTGATTGGTATCGGCGGCCTGGGCCATATCGCGATCAAACTCCTGCACGCGATGGGTGCCGAAGTCGTGGCCTTCAGTTCAACGCCGGATAAGAAGCAGTCGATTCTGGATATGGGCGCGGATGAAGTGGTTAACAGCCGTGATCCTGAAGCCCTGAAGAAGCAGGCGGGTCGTTTTGATCTGATCCTCAGCACCGTGGCAGTCGACCTGGACTGGAAACCTTATTTCGCCGCGCTGGCGCCTCAGGGTAAATTCCACACCGTGGGTGCCGTGATGAAGCCGATTGAAGTCAGCGCGTTTGAGCTGATCCTGGGTGACAAAGCGGTAACCGGTTCATCAACCGGCTCACCAGGCCAGCTGCGTTCTCTGCTGCGACTCGCTTCGCGAGCAGATATTGCGCCACAGGTTGAGTTCTTCCCGATGTCAGACATCAATAAAGCGCTGGATCACGTCCGCGCCGGTAAAGCCAATTACCGTGTGGTTCTGAAAGCCGATTTCTGATGCGAACCTGAGATGAACATGCCGCAGCCTGCTGCGGCATTTTTTTGTCCTCATGTTGTCAGCCCTGATCCTGAAAATTCGTTTCACACTCAGGTCATGCCCATTCTTCCATCACCCTCAGACTCCGGTCAGCGATACATTCAAAAGTGGCCCGAATCCATCGAACACTGTCCTGTGAGCCTGTCACGTGCATGTCAGGGAGTAACGTAAAGTGAACTTATCGCAGCCTGTAAGCCTGGCTGATGTTAAAGAGACCCTTTGCGGAGCACAAAATGAAGCTGACCCAGATTCGTAATGCCACACTGCTGCTGGAGTATGCTGGCAACACATTCCTGATCGATCCGATGCTGGCAGATAAAGACGCGTGGCCTGGCTTTGCCGGTAATGCCCGTCCCCATCTGCGCAATCCCATGACTGAACTGCCTCTCCCGGTTGAGGCACTGCTGGCGGTAGACGCAGTGATTGTCACCCATACACATATGGATCACTGGGACGAGGCCGCGCAGCAGCTGATACCAAAGACGATGATGATCTACAGCCAGAATGAAGGTGATGCAGCGCTGATTCGTTCGCAGGGTTTTGCACGCGTTCGGGTGCTGCAGGATGAAAATCCGTTTGTTGACGGCCTGACGATCCACAAAACGGAGGGCCAGCATGGCAGCAATGCGTTGTATGCCGACAAAGTCATGGGCGATATTATGGGCGATGCCTGCGGTCTGGTGTTTACCCATCCGTCAGAAAAAACGCTCTACATTGCCGGGGATACCGTCTGGGTTAAGCCTTATGTCAGAACGCTGCAACGTTTTCAGCCGCAGGTCGTGGTAATCAATGCCGGCAATGCGACTAACGATCTCTATGGCCCCATTATTATGGGAAAGGAGGATACGCTGCGCACCCTCAATATTCTGCCTGAAGCGACTCTGGTGATTTCGCACATGGAAGCGATTAACCATTGTCTGCTGACACGCGCTGAACTGCGCGCTTACACCCTGGAACAGGGTATTGCTGACCGGGTACTGATCCCGGAAGATGGTGAAGCAATGACATTCTGAGCATCGTCGTCCTGAACCGGTACAGCTTCGCGGTAAGAGCTCAATCATGCGTTTCATAAAAAGGGGATAAGATGGCTGCTCTGAACGTCGCGGTGCTGGCAACGGCCGGTTTTAGTCCGTTTCATTTTTCAGTTCCCTGCATTCTGTTCGGCTCTGCTCTCCCGCAGCGGGATCTGTTTCAGATTGATATCTGCGCAGAAAAAACAGGCCCGGTGATCTCAGAGATGGGGCTGTCAATCATGGTGGCGCATGGGCTAACCCTGCTCGATCAGGCTGATATCGTTATCGTGCCATACTGGCACAATCCGGACGAAAAACCGTCGCAGGCGCTGCTGGATAAGCTGGTAGCTGCCTGGCAGCGTGGCGCAGAGGTGGTCGGGCTTTGTCTGGGTACATATGTACTGGCTTATGCAGGCCTGCTGGATCAGCATCGTGCTGCTACTCACTGGGAATTTGAGCGCGATTTCAGCGAACGCTTTCCACAGGTTCACCTCGACAGCAATGCCCTTTATACCCGTGACGATCGTCTGATCACCTCTGCCGGCACCGCAGCAGGAATTGACTGCTGTCTGGACATCATCCGTCAGCACTATGGCAGCGCCGTGGCGAATCGGGTGGCCAGACGTATGGTGGTGCCGCCTTACCGTGAAGGCGGACAGGCGCAGTTTATTGAGCGGCCGGTTCCGGAAACGACCCGCGACGGCAGGATCAATGCGCTGCTGGCATCCCTGCGAGAGAATCTCCATCAGCCGCAGGATCTCGACACTCTGTCACAGGCGCTTGGTATGAGCAGGCGAACGCTGACGCGCCATTTTCATAAGGCAACGGGCATGTCACTGGGTGAGTGGCTGACGGCTGAGCGTCTGCAGCATAGCCAGCAGCTACTCGAAACCAGCGGTATCAGTATTGAAAGCGTTGCAGCAAGGGCTGGTTTTGATTCGCCTGTTTCATTCCGGCAGCGTTTCAAATCCCGATTTGGCGTCACGCCAAGCGAGTGGCGCCGGACGTTTCGCGGTCCACAGCCGAACGTGAGAGTAGCGGAAACTAATGTGTGATCCGGCGGGATGACTACCGGCATCGCGGAGATATCCCTGCCGGCATAGTGCCCCGCAATAGCGGTCACTATGCCGGCAGGGATTCTTGCGACTAAAGCAGGAAATCATCCAGCGACTGGCCATTTTCAATCGCCGCCTTAATGACGGAGGGAGTTCGACCCTGACCCGTCCAGTCGCGAATCTGACCATTTTCATCGGTGTAACGGTATTTGGCCGGACGTTTCGCACGTTTCTTTTTCCCGGATACCGCGAGAGCATCGCTATTCACCAGTTCCGCAGGATTGATTCCTTCCTCCATCAACAGCTCATGATAAAAAGCCAGTTTCTCCGCTTTTTCACGGGCTTCTGCCGCTCGTGCGTTTTCCTCATCACGACGCTCATTTACCACGGTCTCTAATTTCTGGCGCAACTCTTCGAGCATATCCAGAGCCATATTGCGCGCCTCTGCACGAAGCGTGCGGATATTATTCAGGCTGCTCAGGTTCTTAGTCATAAAATTCCTCAAATACTCAAGTTAATCAATAAAGTGCAAATTATTCAGCCAGCAAGGGTAACATTTACCTGCCTGATAATTGAAGCTTAAATGTGGGTTAATTCGCTATAAATCCTGCATTATGGATACTGGTTGAGCCATTTAAGGAGAAGATTTAAGCGAATTCTGCTGGTTTAATAGGGATTGTCATTATCGAAGCGGGATTGCGGGATTTGCATTCTTGCTTTTGACTAACTGTGCTTAAATCAGTCAACAGGGTTTATTAAGGACAGGCATGAAGTTTCGCCGTAAAAATGATGGTTCTGCGTCAGAAATTTCGCCGCTGCTGAGAAGCATTATGCTCTCAGGCGTATTGCTCACCGTGGCGGTAATTGGATTAAATGTGTGGACGCTGCGGGAAGACTGGAATGAAACCGTCCGTAAAGCTGAGGATACGGCCGTGAATCTCTCACTGTCGCAGGCGCGGCAGGCTGACGATACGTTTCTGCAAACCGAACTTTCATTGCGCGAAGTACAACGCGAGCTTGAAAAGCAGCTCGCCACCACCGGTGCAGAGGGCAAGGCGCTGAGTCAGACAATGCATCTGTTGCAGAGCCGTCTGCCGCAACTTCACGGTCTGTTTTACTATGATGAGCGGGGCCGGTGGATAGCGACCTCCATGAGCAGGATACCGCCAGGCGTTGATAATTCCGATCGTGAATATTTCGATTATCATCGCGCCAGCCCGCGCAATAACCTGCATATCGGCCCGGTCATTCGCAGCCGCACCACGCACGAACTGGTCATTCCGGTTACCCTGCGCGTCAACGATGCTTACAACGGTTTTAAGGGTGTTTTGCTCGCCACCATCAAAGTGGATTACTTTCGCCGTTTCTATAGCTACTACGAACTCAGCGATGGGGATGTGCTGGTGCTGATGCTGGCAGACAGTACGGTCCTTTACGCCCGGCCGATGCCCGATAGCTACATCGGCAAAAATCTTTCAGTGAGTCCGCTGTTCCTGAAGATTCTGGCGAATTCGGATAAAGGCAGCGGTCAATGGACGGCTGCGCTTGATGGTAAAAAGCGCATCTTCGGCTTTGTCCGTTCACAGCGATATCCGCTGGTGGTTGCCGCGGGCTACGACAAACGTGCGCTGTTTAACCACTGGCTAAAGAGCTGGGTACAGGATCTGATCCTGAGCCTCGCTCTGCTAGTTGTTATTATTTTACTGGGTACGTTTGTGCTGCGTCAGGCGCGCCATACGCTGCGTTATCAGCGTGAGCTGACACGGTTACGTGATGAGCTGACTGCAGCGAATCGCTCCCTGGAAAATCAGGCACAAAGTGACGGGCTGACAGGAGTGGCTAACCGCCGCCATTTCGACCACATGCTGACAGAAAGCCTGCTGAATGCGGAACTGAGTGGCCTGCCCGTGTCACTGATTCTGTTTGATATCGACTACTTCAAACGTTACAACGACACTTACGGCCATGTTGCCGGTGACGACTGTCTGAAAACAGTCGCCACCGTGCTGAAGCACGCCGCCCGGCGCAAAAACGAGCTCACCGCCCGCTATGGCGGCGAAGAGTTTGCCATCATTCTGTCTGAACAACCGCTGTCCGCTGCAGTAGACCTGGCGGAGTCCATCATCGCAGCCGTTAATCGGCTCGCTATTCCGCATATGGCCACGGAGCTGCCGCAAAAGCACGTAACCCTGAGCGCTGGCTGTGCCATGTATCTCGCTACTGATTTACAGCAGGGGAAACAGGCGCTCATAGAGCGTGCGGATGAGGCTTTGTATCGTGCGAAACGGGCAGGGCGCAACCGGGTAATGTGTGAAGAGCGTCCGGCTAAGCACGCGTGATGAAATTCTGAACTGCCCTGTGGCACGGTAATCGCTAAACTCCAGCCGAGAGCAATCATGTCTGACGATACCGGTTCCACTCATCTTGCACTGGTACGCGATTGAGTAAAAAGCGTTGATGTTTATCGGTGTTATGCCGGATACAGGTAATACATAGGAGAGAACCGGGCGTTGCTGATGTACAGAAAGTCGCATGGCTGTCAGAACTGACCCGATTTTTTGCTCTGGTACTGGTGCAATCTGATAACAGTAACGGTACGCCGCTGGAGTCTTTTGGTCATAATGGCGTAGCCTGCGGCCGTCGCGAAGAGACAGATGAAAAAGTGGCAATTTCGCGGCGCGGGGGTGTTTTACGCAGCAATCTGAAATACCCGTTAGTTACCGGGCATTCTTTGCCGATCCTGATGGTAATACGCCCGAACTTTCATTTAGCCAGCAGATTAGATTTGAAATCACCATGGCCCGTCAGTCACGGTCCGAGGTGAATAGATAAAACGGCTAAGGTAAGTGAATGAAACCTTTTATCTGCAACGATATTGCGCAGAGCATTTGCTTATTACATTCAGGTTAGTGTCTGTGCATGATTGTGTATGAAGATGGATAAGCAGCGTGTGTACAGGCAGGGGAAGTGTGAAGCTGGTGTTTTTCGTCTGTTGCTGATAAAGAACCGCCTGAGCAACGCCAGGCGGTTATCATCCAGGTATCCTGAATTAGATCAGAAAATCGTCCAGCGATTTACCTGCATCGATCGCTGATTTAATCGCCGAAGGGGTACGGCCCTGACCTGTCCATTGCTTAACGTCACCATTCTCGTCGGTATACTGATATTTAGCCGGACGAGGCGCACGTTTTTTCTTCTCAGCGGGCGCAGTCGGCATACCATTTAACAGTTCGTTAGGATCGATACCTTCCTGCAACAGTAATTCACGGTATTTTGCCAGTTTCTCAGCTTTTTCACGATTAGCCGCTTCAGAAGCCTGAGCTTCTTCACGTCGCTCACTGACCACAACCGACAGTTTTTCCAGCATTTCTTCCAGGGCAGCAAGGTCAAGCTCGCGAGCATTTGCGCGGAGGGTACGGATATTATTCAAGCTGTTGAGAGTGTCACTCATCAAAGTCACCATAGTCATGTTCAGATAATAAAAATACAGAGCGGGTTCACGCTGATGCTTTTCGTCGGACCTGCTTTTTTTAAAATGCTTGCCTTCGAAGAATCATAATACAGAACCAATAGTTCAACCTTAACATATTAATCTGTTTCTGAGAGAGTTGAAACTCTATTTAACGCATGCTGGTTAAACAAAAGTAAATTTACGCCATTTTTTTACTCACTTCACTCAAAATGGCTAAAACCCGTATCACCTGAGACGCGGGGGGTAATTTAGCAGGGCTATGGATTAATCGTGCTGATTTTTCTGCAGTGGCAGCGGAGTCGCTTCGCTATTCGTATGCTTGTCCTGAGAAAGAGGATAACGTCAGCTGCAAAGCTCACACACCGTTACCGCCTGGAGCAATGATGCTGTGCATAATTTTGCTGTAAAGATCCTGCTATGAATTATTTCGCTAATTTATTGTCAGAAAAGCTGATTCAGCATCATAGTGGTAAGTTCATGATAATAATTTAGTTTATTTATACAGCCTCTGTTTTCAGGAACGTAACATAACGCATAACAGCGCTGCAAAATTGTCTGCCGGTTGGTTTAAATATGCATGAAATGTGCTGTGCACTCACACAGCTGGATACGGGTTAAGCAGAATCATCGCCTGCCCGCTGCCGTTAAACTGATTATTTACGGTAATAATTACCCTTTGTTCAATCAGCGTCTGCAGCTAATAAGCCCATGACATACTGTGGATTCAAGTCTGAATGCCATTTTTCTCCAGGATTATTGCTTAAGGTGCATTAAACCCAGCGTTTAGTTGCACAATCCCGGCCAGCTTGATGAGTGGTTTGGCAACCTCTTCTCATTTCAAGTCCACCGCGTAACGTATAGATGAAAAGAGTAATGAATTACCGGCATTGACGAGTGCAGGTATGAACGGCGCTGGACTGTTGCCTGGTGTAATTAACCCTGTGGATTCTCACTTACGCAGGGCTCATTCTGAGATTACAGAGCAACGCAAGTTTAAATAGTTGCTAATGATAAATTCGCACTATAAATCCGTTTGGGGGGCGGGTAAGGTCAGGCATCAGCATCACCTGATCTGAACACGGTGTACATGTCGCTAATGCAAACGTGGGGGGGAATAATTGCAGGCTAAGCTACACTTAACAACAGATGCGTTAACGTCAGCGCGATGATTACTTCTGCAGAGGTCTGAAGTGTTTAAAGGTAATAAAAAGTCATTACCGGTTCGTTACTGTAAAACCTGTAACAAACCGATGTCATGGCGTAAAAAGTGGGAGAAGTGCTGGAATGAGGTTTTGTATTGCTCAGAACGTTGCCGGCGTCAGCGTTCTGCGCAGCATAAAGATGATGCAGAAATTAACGCTGAGCGGAACAAGTAAAACTCACAGGAAAAGGCCAGGTTTTGACCTGACCTCATAGACCGCTATTGCTGAACCTCAATCTGTTGCCAGCCTTTTTTAAACATACAATCTTTCACCAGTATCTCGCGCTGACTTTCATTGGCGTCACTGGTTGAGTAGTCGGTATCGGTCGTTTTATATTTACTGTCTTTCGAGGTGTATTTGCCACTGACGATATTATCAGGCGGTAAATCCCGCAGCGCCTGAGCCTGACAGGCTGTTTCCGCTACGGTTTCCTGCTGTTCAGATGCATCGGGTTTGACCCATTTGTATTGCACGCATCCGGTCAGACAAAGTGTGAACAACATCAGCATTAGAGGTTTCATCATCTGTTTCTCTGCGATATCCGCCAGCGTTCAGGCAAGTTGTTCAGTAAGGAAGCCAGTCTGGTTATCTGAACGGGCTTCCCCACCGGCAAAAAAGAAATGTTTATCTGACATTAAAATGTCAGACCGCCACCAATGTAAGGACCATCGATCAGCGTATGACCCGGACGTCCGTCTTTACCGTCGACACCCGCGTAACGGTAGCCCACTTTTAAGACCAGCGGACCCAGAGGTGACCAGCTGACGCCAGCATTTGCTTCCACAAAATTCTTAACGCTGTTGGTCAGCTGTTCCGGCGCGGAATACCCTTCACCATAAATCGCAAAATCGTCAGGCAGATTGAGTTTCACACCGCCGCCGACAGGAAATGCGACGCCGTTATCCCCTTTTTTGCCACCAATGTAAGTCGCTTTCACGCCAGCGGTCAGCATCACCGGACCGATTTCCAGGTTATAGCCGGTACCGGCCTGACCAATCTGCACACCATCTGCCGTATTTTTGATCCACTGGCTGTCCAGATAGAGTCCGCCGGATGAACGGCCAATTTCAGCATCCAGCGCAGAGGTGTTTTTACCCTGTTCAGCATTCAGGCCAATGGCCATTGCAGATGAAGAGACACACAGCAGTAAGCCGAGGCTAATTAAGGAAATTTTCATTACTTATTTCTTCCACATCAGGAGATTTTCAGGAAATTAATCAGTGTCGTTGCTTAAAAGTATTTACTTTTGCACCATTTCTTTAACATCGCGCTGCTGCAACTGATGTATGTTTCCGTCCGCATCTTTATAGGAGAGCATGCCGGTTTCTTTATCTCTGACGGGTTTACCCTGCGTCGTTATCATGTGGCCGTCATTGGTCGAGATGACATAATTGCCAGAGCAGGCGGAAATGGACATAACTGCAGCCATCATCACAAAAGCGAAGGCGAATTTTCTGCCATGATTGAAAGAGGTCATTTTACTTTCCAGTCGTTGTTCTTTAAGAAGATGCGGCATTATTCGCTGTGTTTGTTAAACGATATGATAACAATCAGGGAGTCCCGCGCAGAATGCGTAAAAAAATGATCTGGATCATTTTCACAGGATGTTCAGAAGAGGGTTAACAATTACGCATTGTTTAAAAAATAAGGTATATAAAAAACTCATTGCACCTTTCTGTTTTCAGAAGTGATATGCATGAAGGGTGTTATTAAGTGCTAAGCAAGAAATTAACAATAGCTCCTTAATGACATGATAATTTAATGTTTCAAATTTTATGTTGTGGCTTTTTTTCTTTTAGCTATATTGAGCCGGCAATATCATTCTGACTAGTGTAATTCAACAAGGAGTTAATATGGCTATGAAAAAAACAGTTATCGCTTTGATTTTTGTTTCTTCACCATTAACCACATTCGCTGCAACTGATTCCTGCAAAGATCAACTGGCAGATATTTCAGCTAAAATAGAAATGGCTAAAAATCAGGGAAATAGTTCAGAAATCGCAAGGCTCAATATTGCTCGTGAAAAAATTGAAACTTATTGTACTGATGAGCGTCAGGCGACACGTGCCTCTCATGATGTCAGTAAACGTGAGATGAAAGTCAAAAAAGCGGAACTTGAGCTTCAGGAAGCACAGCAGGAACTGGCTGAAGCCAAAGCCGATGGGCGTAGTGATAAAATCAGGAAAAAAACGACAAAGGTAGAAGAGAAGAAGCTGAAGCTTGAATCTGCAAAAATGGATTTAAAAGAAGCTGAGGCAGATGCTCAGAGACTGAACTAATACCCGACTATTTTCAGGCTCACTATGTGAGCCTGAAAACGTTTTGATGATCTCTGCCTGTTTGTTATTAGTCACAACACCATTTTTATAAGTGTCGCAATGCTATAAAAAACAGTTAGCTGCTTGTTCAGATGAGCAGTCAGTACCTGTTGCCATTCCCGATCTCCGTTGCGCCAGAAAGTCCCTTCCTGCAATCGGGGTATGTATAGTCAGCGTTACAGGTTTAAGTTAACCAGCTGATATCAGACATAAAAAAAACCACTCAATCGAGTGGTTATAAATAATACAAAATATTTCATGAGCAAAGCTGCGATACAGAATAATTTAATACTGGGATATATCTATGCCAGAAAATAATAACTATCAACATGCAGGTAAGCTAAGTAGTTTGTGCGGAAATAGGTGGATTTTAATTATTGGCATTGCCATATTGCAAGGAGTGTTAATGAGGTGATTTTCAATGATTGGGATTTACTTTATTGTTATGCTTTTTTGGTTATTAACATACATTCTACTTTGATTGTTATTTGATGTGTTTATAGTGCGTGCGTCATCACTGATGACATTTTCAAAACACGTGCAGACAAGAAAACTTCTTAAGATCCCGTTAAGATCTGCGATGTAAATTACCCTTGAAATTTAACGGAGATAAAAATATGAAAAAGATTATGTTGGCGGTGTTATTAGCAGGTATGAGTCTGGGCGTTTCTGCGCAGGAGGGATTTGTTGCTCCGGCAGGGCAGGGTTCTTCACAGGGCGGTTTTAAAGGCCCGACACCGGGTGTCGCTTCAGTGACCCAGGCTAAAACATTGCGGGATGATGCATGGGTTGTTCTGGAAGGTAATATTATCAGACAGGTAGGTCATGAACTTTATGAATTTAAAGATGCCACCGGAACGATTTACGTCGATATCGACGACAAGCGCTGGATGGGCCAATCTCTGTCACCGACAGATAAAGTCCGTATCGAAGGTGAAGTCGATAAAGACTGGAACAGTGTTGAAATTGATGTGAAAACTGTCCGTGTTCTGAAGTAACCAGTATTTACCACTGAAATGGCAGTGACCTGAAGCCGGGCCACTGCCATTTTTTATTGGTACGTATCCTGATGGATATTCTAAGGTTAGCGATAAATATTCACGGAGCCTGTCTGGCAAGATAGCGATGATAAAAATTCAAGGCTTAACACCGGATGAGGCAGTGCATTCACAACGTAAAATGATGGTGCTGAATCAGTCCTGAAACAGATATAAATTAGTTACAACACACTTGCGCGTGAATAGCTGAACTGGGGACCTCCCTGTAAAATGTGCAGGTTTTTGGCCAAATCTAACCGAGCCGTTCTGAAAATCCGAGTGCTCATTGACAAGCCGCCCCGCACGGCCCGAAGGGCCGTAGTTGTTATTCAACACAGATGAATGATGTAACTAAGCAATGACTGATTAATTTCACTGTGTTGTTAAAAAATGTGCTTTACGCAATACAGGAGGGGATATTTTTATTTACAGGTAATGCTCATGCTTCAGAAACGAATATTGCTCACACAGTGCAACTACATTACCTGCTGTTCGATATAGATGATTCAGAGAGTATTAAGCGTAACCCGGAGGGGAATATTACTACTATGCAAACCTGGAAAGTAAGAAGTGAAGGTCAGAGTTAGAAAGGTTTCCGAAGCAAGTCTGCCTCAGAAACCTTTATCTTTTGCGGTTAACGTTAGTCAATTGACCGCGTAGTCCGCGTAAAAATCAGCCAATTTTGAACGCCATTAAGACACCGTTGTTGAACCAGGTAATTTTTTCGCCCGCACCGTTAATCATCCAGCCGGCTTCTCCAATGGATGAGTTATTCCAGTCCTTGTTCTCTGTAGCGCTGGCAAAACCTTTGGCATTAATATCTTTGGCAGCCCGATTATAGTCAAAGTAACCCTGAGAGTTCAGGCCAGCATCATTCCACATTCCCAGAAGATCAGAGTAACCAATATCAGCACCGCTAACTGCATTCAATTCTGCTGCATTTAATTGACGCATTTCAACTCCTTGTAATACGTTAAGTTATAGTAATGAAACTGCGGTAATTCTAACAATATATTCCTGCGCGTGCAGATAGCGTGATGGAAAATTATCATTATCATATGACTTTAAGATAGTAATATCTCGGGTAAAAAAATGAATTTATTTCTATAGCATTTAAAGCGATTTTCGCTATATAGCTGCACAGCGGTGCTTAACGTCATGCCTGGTTCTGAGTATTTGTTTTAGCCTAATAGCCTCTGCTGCAAGGCTATTCCAACCGGGCATGCGGAAGACATCTTTTCTGCTGAGCTGCTTTCTTTTAATCAGCGATTGTATCCTGCGAGCAGGCAAGGTGTCAGACCACGAAGTCATTTTTCGAGAGCGGTGACATTATGAAGCCACATTTGTGACCATCTCATAATCACCTGACAAAAAGGGGCGACGGAGGCATTCAGCCTACCTTTCTTTACTGAGCCCCTGTATGTCATCCACGATTTAATGACCTGTTGAGTTGCTGTTGACCATAACTGCGGTTTTCCCCTGCCTGTGCGATCCCAGATCAAGAATCGAAACGCTTATCATTTATAAAATCATAGCTTCTTTATCAGAGGCAGAGCGTCGTATGGCAATTAACATGGGTAGCACTTACCGGATTCTTGGTTATCAGCCATCGGTAAATTCCGCCTGGCGGCAGAAATTACTGACAATGGGCATGCTGCCTGGGGCTGTGGTGGAGGTTATTCGCGTGGCACCTATGAGCGATCCGGTTCATATTCGTACCCGCCGTGTCAGCCTGGCGGTGCGACAGCGTGATCTGGCCGACATCATTCTGGAGGAAATCGTCTGATGAAAAAGATTACCATCGGATTGATTGGTAACCCCAATACCGGCAAAACCACGCTGTTTAATCAGCTGACCGGTGCCCGCCAGCGGGTCGGTAACTGGGCTGGCGTCACGGTTGAACGTAAAGAGGGCCAGTTCTTTACTGCACAGTCTGACGTCCGGCTCATCGACCTGCCTGGCACTCGCTCTCTGACTACGCTATCCGCTGAAAGCTCGATTGATGAGAGCATCGCCTGTCAGTATCTCTATCAGGATCACGCCGATGTGGTGATTAACGTCGTTGATGCCTCCAGTCTGGAAAGTAACCTGTTCCTGACCTTTCAGCTGCTTGAGCTCGGGGTACCCTGTGTTGTCGCCCTGAACATGCAGGATATTGCCGCAAGTCAGAACATCACTATTGATGCCGCAGCGCTGTCAGCCCGCCTGGGATGTCCGGTGGTTTCACTGACCTCAACCAAAGGCGACGGTATCGCTCAGCTAAAAGCACTGATTGACCAGCCGCATATTTATCGCGCTCCGGAAAGGGTGCAATATCCCGCCGCGATTGAAACTGCGATTGAGCAGCTCAGCCTGCAGATGTCCGCGACGCTGGCTCCGCAGAAAAGATACTGGCTGGCATTGCAGTTGCTTGAAGGCGATATCAACAGCCAGAAACTTTGCCCGGAACTGCTTCCATACCTGCCTGAGATTATGCAGCGGGCGGGTGGCGATACGGGTGTACAGATTGCCGATTATCGCTATCGTGCCATTAACGCGGTCTGCGCAGCCGTCAGTAACATTCATCAGGCCATCCCGGCCAGTCTTACCCGCCAGATTGATAACATTGTGCTGGACCGCTGGCTGGGCATTCCGATATTACTGGCAGTGATGTATGTAATGTTCGTGCTCTCAATTAATATTGGAGCCGCACTTCAGCCGCTGTTCGACGGCAGTTCGGTGGCGATATTCATTCACGGCGCACAATGGCTGGGATATGTCTGTCACTTCCCGGCCTGGCTGACGGTGTTTCTGGCGCAGGGTCTCGGCGCCGGCATTAATACCGTACTGCCAATCATTCCACAGATTGGCCTGATGTTCCTGTTCCTCTCTTTCCTTGAGGATTCAGGTTATATGGCGCGCGCCGCCTTTGTGATGGATCGGCTGATGCAGTCACTGGGCCTGCCGGGAAAATCTTTTGTACCCCTGATTGTCGGCTTTGGCTGTAATGTGCCGGCGGTGATGGGTACAAGGACGCTGGACACGCCACGTGAGCGTCTGCTTACAGTTCTGATAGCGCCTTTTATGTCCTGCGGCGCGCGGCTGGCAATCTTTGCGGTATTCGCCGCGGCATTCTTCGATGCTCACAGTTCCAGCCTGGTATTCTCCCTCTATCTGCTGGGCATTGTAGTGGCGATTGCGACCGGACTGGTGCTCAAGCATACCCTGCTGGGTGGCGAAGCTTCGCCGTTTATCATGGAGTTGCCGGTCTATCACCGGCCTCATCTTAAAAGCCTGCTGCTGCAGACCTGGCAACGGTTGAAAATGTTTGTGGTGCGTGCCGGTCAGGTCATCATCCTGGTAAGTATGCTGATTGGTGTGCTGAGCAGCTTTGCATTCAATGGCCAGCTGGTTGATGACATAAACCACTCTGCGCTGGCGGCAACCAGTAAAGCTATCACGCCTGTGCTTCTGCCAATTGGAGTGACGCAGGATAACTGGCAGGCGACAGTGGGGCTGGTGAGCGGCATTATGGCAAAAGAGGTCGTGGTTGGTACGCTTAACAGCCTTTACACCACGGAGGCGATTCAGAGCAGTGTGTTTGATCCGCAGGCTTTCAGCCTGGCGGACGAATTGAAAGAGGCGCTGACGGAGACCTGGGCGGGCCTGACGGCTGCATTCAGAATTGATGCGCTGGCCCATCCCATCGATGCCAGCAAAGGCGATGGTGAGATGGCATCCGGTTCGATGGGCGTGATGTCAGCCAAATTTGGCAGCGGCTTTGCCGCTTACAGCTACTTAATCTTTGTCCTGCTCTACGTTCCCTGTGTCTCAGTCATGGGTGCGATCGCGCGAGAGGCCGGGAAAAAATGGATGATGTTCTCATTCTTCTGGGGGCTTAATATCGCCTATACCATGGCGACACTCTTTTATCAGATCGTCACGTTTAATGAGCATCCAGCATTCAGTGCAGTCTGCCTGATAAGCGTTCTGTTGCTGAATGGAATCATCCTGCTGACACTGCGTAAAGTGGGAAACAGGGTGCAGGCAATACCGGTTATGCTCACCGAGGAAAAGAGGGGTTGTCGCGGCTGCCACGGAAGCTGTGATAAACAGAAAGGCTTCGCGCAGTAACGATAAGCACCAATGGTATCCGTTGCGATGCTGATTTATCAGCGCCGCAGCGGATAGTCACGCGACGGCCTGTTGCTGACAGTGATAAATCAGAAACATCAGTGAAAGACATTGGTTAACATCGCCAGGCACACCGCGCGTTTCGGCCCTTCCTTTTAAACTGGCAGCTGCTGTGTCAGAGAGACAGATTCGCAGCCGGTGGTATGGCAGCACCAAGAAAGCAATGAAATCAGCCGCCTGCACCCGACACAGACTTACATCAGCGATAATCCGTACCGGCTTACACACAGGCTGTCCACTTTTTCTGTGGATAACTCTGGCCTGAAAACCGACCACACTCGCGCTTGATGAAGCCATCAGCCGGGAATATCGGGTTCAGCATATTGTTCCATGAACTCCACCATAGCGCCTTTATGCGCATCCACATGACGGATATAACGCATCAGTGTCTCCGGTTTTTTCCAGGTCCCTTCCTGCATGATCCGGGCGACAGGATAGCCTTTATCAGCCATATCCTGAGCTGCGCCCACCCTGGCACTGTGGCCACTCCAGCCGGTATAGCGATTCTTGTTGGCCTTTATTGCGCTGCCTTTTCCAGCCGTTCGCCAGGCACGATTAAAAATCTGTTCCAGTGCCCGGGTACTCATTGGTTTTTCTGTAATCAGTACCCGCCCTGAGCGGTGTACGGCATTGAACAGCCGGGCATCAGGCTGACCGGAAAGGCCGGACGCCTCAATCCACTCTTCAAGTCGCCGGGTTGAATGAGCGCTGAGCGCTTTGATCAATCCGCCGGTCTGCACAATCGTTTTTGTCCACGCCACATCCAGAATGATACGACCATCACCGGCACGCATCACATCACGCACCCGCAACCGTGACAGTTCACTGATACGCAGTAGCGTTGCATAGGCGACATGCAAAAAAGCCAGATCACGAAGCACCTGGAGATTACCAGAACCAGACCACTGTTTATCCAGCACCATCAGGTCTGTCAGCCTGAAGGGCACGGCCTGGCCTGCACGCTCGCCATTCACAACGGCAACCCGGTTAATCTTCTTCATGGTACGGAAAACCAGCGGAGAAACATTCGGCACAGGCAACCCGGCGTTACGGTGTAACATCGAAATCAACGCTGCATGGGACGTGACGGTCGAAGAAGCCCGTCCGCTTTCAGCCAGAAAAGAGAGATAGTCACGCAAATCCTCTGCGCTCATCGGCAGAAATGTACGCTGGTTATCTTCTGACCACTGATTGCAGATTCGCATGACGCTAAGCAGCTGTCGCCAGGTATTGGGGGAAAAGGCCTCTTTGTCCTGGACGAACTGTCTGAGCCGTTCGGTGATATCACTGTTCCGGGTCACCGTCAGACGGGTTAACGGCACTATCTCACTCATCTTTGCTCGCTTATTAATCAGAAAACGCGATGATCGCGCTACGTGAATTCTGAGAACTCAGCAGGGGGATTACCGGTCAGAATTTACGTAGCGTTGCCACTTTGCAGCATCATCTTTGCTGCCCATTATCATAACCCGCCAACTTTCCTGTGTCATGACTTCGTATAAGAACAATTATACGAAGTTATAAATCCATAGCCTTTCGGCAAGATCTTTGCCGACCGGTCTGGTGCAGAATCGGGTGGGGCAGGGAGTCATCATCACCACGCATTACCGGTTGCGATAGCTCAAGGGCTCAGGCTGTGCAGAGCATGAGATTTGAACCAGACGTCTGAATAAAGCTTCTCAACTTCAGCTTAATAAAATGACTCATTTAAATAATGACAATAGTGAATTGAATTGATAAGACGCGCATTAATAGTTTATGCATGATCAAACACGAAGCTCGCCTGAAATAAACCAGAAAAGATCCCAAATGACATTCACGTTCCGGCAGTGAATGAACATTATTTATTGCCAGCCTGTAAGTTGAGGAGATTCTCCCACCATTGTCTTTATTGTCACGAACAGATAACCTCTCATTCCCTCTACCAAAAGGCGTTCTGAACGAATATATCAGAACAAAAAACTAAATATCAATATTTTAAAGATTTAAATATCACCCAGCAAAGACAAACCGCTATCCTGCATTCCTGAATATGAGTAGCAATGACACCCTTTTATCCGCTTTTAATCAAAATAAGATGGACAGTTAATTTACTGACCGAAGCAGATTAATAATGAATCAGATGATATTGGGATCATTGAGAACTCACTAATTATGCGCATTTTTATGCCGGCGTCTGAAGTCACACCGGCATTCATCAGGGTAAAAAGAGGATTTTTTCATGAAGAAAAGTTTATTATCGCTGTGTCTTTTAGGTCTTTCCTGCGCGCCGGCTATTACACTGGCACAACAGCCGGTTACCTGTGTCAAAGCGTCTGAGCAGGATGTAGCCAGCCTGTTTGATACCTGGAATAATACGCTGGCAACCGGCGATGCCACTAAAGTCTCTGAATTATATGTCAGCGATGCCGTGCTGCTGCCTACTATTTCAAACCATGTTCGCCTGACAGACCAGGAACGTATTGACTATTTCAAAGACTTCCTGAAAAAAGGTCCTAGCGGTAAAATTGATTCCCGCACCATCCGGATTGGCTGTAATAAAGCGATTGATGCCGGCGTCTATACCTTTACCTTTAAAGATAATACGCACGTCACTGCACGTTATACCTTCACTTACGTCTGGGATGGCAAGGGCTGGAAAATCTCAACCCATCACTCTTCAGCTATGCCAGAAACGGTCAGCCAGCCACAATAATCTGACGCGTTACGCATGACCGATAAAAAACCCCGCAGCCTTCGCTGCGGGGTTTTCTTATGCTACCGCAATATGCATTTCTGAAAGTGTGTCTGCACTGACGCCAACCAGCGTGACGCTGCTATCACCATATGTCAGCAAGGCGCTATCACCGTCAAAGGAGAGGTGGTTCAGATAGTTGTCGTTTTCAGCAATGAACTGATTAGCCATGAATATCAGGCTATCGCTGCTGGTGAGGTTATAGACGATATCATTTCCAAAATCACCGTAGAACATGAGCGTATTGTCATTACCGCTAAGATTAATAATGTCATTACCGTAACCAGAAACGATGTTGTTGTTATTCCCCATGACACTGATATCACTATCATTGGCACCGGAATAGAACCAGCTGTCGTTGCTCGCTGTAGAAATGGTAAAATTGTTCACGCTGTCTGCGTAATAGCTGTCTGCGTAACTCACGATATTATTGCCATTCTCCAGCCCATTATCAGTGACTGACCATGTCTGATTTGAGTTAAAATCAATACCCAGGAAACTAAACAGGGTATAGTCAGCATTGACATACTGAATATCCTCTGCACGAGTGACATCACCCGTTGAGAATTTGAAGAACAGATTACCATCTGCATCATGGCTGAAGTTAAAATCAGAAACATTACATTCAGTCACGTAAGTATTCGTTCCTGAACCGCCGTAAATTACATTGTAACCGTTGTGATCTTTAAAGCTGTCGTCGCCGGCTCCGCCGCAGAGATAATCATTGCCTTGTCCACCCTGCAGTAAGTCATTAGTTTCGGTACCAACAATAAATGTTGAGCCCGTGTGAGTGACAGATTTATTGAGATCTGAAACCCAGGTGGTAGCCCGGTATGACTCAGAGAGATTAGAGACAATTATGTTGGAGTTCTGATGGGTCAAATCATAAATCTCTGAGTTCATTATACGCAAAACACCATCGGTATAGCCGGGCCCCGAATGTCCTGCCCATGAAGAGAGATTCAGAATGGAAAAGAGATCCCAGCTATTTGTCAGGCCTGCATAATAGTCGTTAAACGTCACAATGTTATTAGTACAGGTTTCCAGTGGAGTGTCATGATTGAATAAACTGTCTACGCTCAGCTTATCGCCGTTAAGAACCCGGAAAACAGGATCGTTTTCATACCCAATATTCAGTACATTGTCGTTAAGTTGATTTTGCGTTGGAGATGCAAAAGCAACATAGCTGGAATCCTGGAAAAATCCATCCCACTCTCCCTCTGCGGACAAGGTAGCAAGACTGTTGACTGCCAGACCACCCAGGCTATGTCCGCTAACAATAACGTCACTTCCCGTCAGGCCATTGGATGTGGCGAATGCAGCAACGGAACTCATCAGGTTTTTATACGCATTCATGACATAGTCATCAGCAAATCTGCCAAACAAAGCCGCGGAGAGATCGTTGACAATATCGAGTCCGGAATTGACTACAGATTCAATTAACGACGCATTAGCATAAGTACCTGTCCCCCAGAAACTCACACCGATATTAACCAGGTTTCCCTGTGCATCATATTTTCCCAGCACATTGCATTCCGCGCCTCCAAACAACAATGACTCTCCGTAGAAGGCGCCGTAAGGATTAGCACAGCCATCATAGTTAAGTACTGAACCATCCAGAATCTTCCAGCCGTCCACTTCACTGTAAGTATAGTCAGCGTAGGTCGCGGCCCCAAAATTTATACTTTCAATATTCAGGGCATCCGTAATCAGCTGAGTATTTTTTTCACCCTGATAATCAAAAACCGGCATAATATCTTCCTTTTATTACATTAACAATTTACCTGGAGAAATAGGAATCAAGTAACAAGAAGTTGTCATTGTTTATCTCACCAGCCTGCGCGAGCAAACTGAACCATGCCTTAATGACGGCATGTTTAACTGCAGTAAGCTCAACTTCGGTTTTATAAAAATCCTGTTCCGCGTTTAACATATCCACTGTCATACGCTGACCTGCCAGAATGCTTTTCCGGGTTGATATAATATTTAGCTTTGCTGATTCTACCGCTGAGCGATAGGCGTTAATCCGTTCAGGCCCATGCAGACATGTATTCAACGACTTTTTTATTTCACTGAAGGTTTTCAGGCGTTGTGCATCATGCAGATATTGAGCCTGTTCATATCTGGCGGCGGCCTGTCGCGTTGACGCTGAAACACCGCCACCAGAAAAGATATCCATACTTACACGCAGGCCAACGCTCTGAGTACGGTATTTCTGATTTACTGTATTATCATTACCGGAATCGTTTTCAGAGTGCATGGCATAGAGCTGCACCCGGGGGTAAGCGCCTGCGCGGCTACTTTCGACTTCATAATGCTTTAATTCAACATTATGCCCTGCAGCCAGAATGTCAGGATTATGTGCAGTGGCTTTCTTTTCCCAGTATCGATAATCTTTTGAGGCCAGTGGCAGCTTTAACGCGTTATCCGTCAGGGTCGGCAGTGCATCTGTATCAGAAAGGGTTGTGCCGGTAATAGCAGATAGCGCGATAATTGCTGAGTCGAGCGTGTCACGTGCATCTAAAACATCTGACGTGGCCATATTCAGTGCCGATTTCGTTTCAGTAATGTCGGTGATCGACATCTCTCCTGCTTCAAATTGCCGCTGAGTCAACGTCTTTTGCGCTTCCAGAGCGTTCATGTGCAGAGTAGCAAGCCTGAGCTTCTGCTGTGCCTCAGTCAGTTCCAGCCAGGCATTCACCAGACGATTCTGAAGATCCATCAGGCTGCTTCGATAATGTTGATCTGATTGCAGTTTTTGCATAATGCCAATGCGATATCGTGCATACGCTTCATAGTCAAAAAGTGGCTGAGTCAGCATTACAGAGCCTGAATAGCTGTCATATTGCTGATGCTGAATAATGTCAGTCTTTTCCCCTGAAGCCGTTCTCTGACTGTACTGCTGTCTTTGCCAGTTACGTGGCGCCCGCTGATAACTCACACTGACTTTAGGTAACAAGCCGGCTCGCCCTATCGGAATATATTCTTCACCCGCCAGCTGTTCTTTGACGGCGGCAAGATAGACAGGATCGTTATCCAGTGCCATAAACCATGCCTGCGCCAGTGTTAACGCACCGGCGGGTAGCGGCAGCAGTAAAATCAGACCACACAGCACCGCCGTTAATCGTCCTGATAGCATGGTTACTCCTCCGTGAATGACCGCGATGCACGATCCACAATCGGTTTTAACAGATAGTTCAGCAGTGAACGCTCACCATCCCGGATAAAGACCTCCACGGGCATACCCGGTTTTATCTCTTTATTTTTCAGCATCGCCATGCCCTGTGGAGTAACAGCAACCTGTATCTTGTAGTAGGGCTGACGGGTTGAGGGATCGGTCTGACGATCGGCAGATACCAGCGTCACAGCACCCGGAATTTTGGGCGTCTGCTGCTGATTCAGTGCGGTAAACATCAATGTGACAGGCATACCCGCGCTTACCCGGTCGATCATGGCAACATCAAGCCGCGACTCAACAATCAGAGCTGGCGTTTGCGGAACAACCTCCATGAGCTGTTCTCCGGCGCGGACTACCGCCTCTTCATTAACCAGTGCCAGATTCATCACCACACCATCCTGTGGTGCTGTGATGCGGGTCAGAGCTAAATCAACCTCGGAAAGCGTCAGTTGCTTTTTACTTTCGCTGATTTGCAGGCGCAATGCGTCAAGCTGCGTTTCGATATCCTTGCGGTTATCCACCAGACGCTGCTGCACCGTTCGCTGTAACTGCCCGATCTGGTTGTCCAGATCAACAATACGACTTCGCATTTCACCGTTCTCTGCGCTCAGCGAGGCCAGCTGCCGTTCAGCATCAAGGTAACGATTACGGGGATAATAGCCTTCCTGCATCAACGGCCTGAGATCGGTTAACTGGCGTCTAAGCAGGGACAGGCTTTTTTGTTTACTCTGGCTGACTGAAAGCAGTGATTCGCGCTGGCGGATGAGTCCGGCAATGGTTCGTGTGTCATTTTCCTGAGCCTGTTGCAACGCCTGCTGTCGGGCCTGAAGCAGCTGATTTTGCCGGAGCAACGTCAGACTCAGCTCTTCCCCGGCGTTCTCTGCGTCAGACAGACTTTCTGGCGGCGTCACGCTGGTGTTGCCTGCCAGCTCCGCCTGTAATCGCCGTTCGCTGATGAGCGCAGCAAGATAACGCTGGCGGGCAGCCTCAAGTAAGGCCAGCTGGCTCCGCTGGCTCAGCAGCACCAGGGTGTCGCCTTTCATGACCTGCTGTCCCTCCTTCACCGCTATCTTTGCCACCACACCCTCAGAAGGTGACTGAATGACCTTCCGGTAACCATCAACCATCACCGTTCCGGCTGAGATCACGCCTTTTTCCAGCGGGGCGAATGCCGACCAGAGCAGAAAACTGCCCAGCCCAGCCAGCAGCACAATCAAGCCCAGACGCAGAAAAGGGCGGACATTCATATCCGGCGCGGTCAGATCACGATTATTTGGCATCATTCACACCGTCCTGGCGTACAGTCGTTTGTTTACCCGGGGCGGCCTGGCGCGATATCTCCTTTAACACCTGAGCCGTCGGGCCAAAGACACGGCAGTTGCCTTCTTCAAGCAGCAGAAGATGTGTCGTCAGCGGCAAAATCCTGGGACGATGCGAGATAATGACCACACTTTTTTTCTGTTGCCGGAGATGATGAATCGTCTGCTGCAACGCCTGCTCACCAACGTCATCAAGGCTGGCGTTTGGCTCATCAAGCACCAGCAAAGCCGGATTGCTATACAGTGCGCGTGCGAGTCCGATGCGCTGCTTCTGCCCTCCAGACAGCGTGGAGCCCTGTTCACCAATCAGGGTGTTGTAGCCGCCAGACATCCGCAGGATCATCCCGTGAATACCCGCCATCTCAGCCGCGGCGACCACCTTTTCCGCATCAACGTCGCCAAAGTGCCCAATGTTTTCCGCAATGGTGCCGCTGAAAAGAGCAGTATCCTGCGGAAGATAGCCGATAGCTGGCCCGGTAGTCTGTCGTGTCCAGTGGTAAATATCTGCACCATCCAGTCGGACATCACCTTTTGAAGCGGGCCAGATGCCGCACAGCACCTTAGCCAGTGAGGATTTACCTGAAGCGCTGGCTCCCATAATGCCCAGAACCTCGCCGGGATTAACCTGCAGGCTGATGTTTTTCAGTAATGGCTTCTGTCGGTTATCCGGGGAAAATAGCACCAGGTTATCCACGGTCAGCAGCCCTTTAGCGGGTGGCAGAGTAAGGCCAGCTTCCGGCGCGGGAAAATCGGTAAGCAGGCAATTGATACGTTGCCACGCCTGACGCGCTGTCCGGTAGCTGCGCGCGATACCGATAAGCTGTTCAACAGGCGACAGCGCTCTTCCCAGCAATATGGAACCCGCGATCATCCTACCGGGTGATATATCGCCTCTTATTGCCAGCCAGCAGCCAAGGCCAAGCATCAGCGACTGAAGCGCCATACGAGCAGATTTAGTGATGGCGGACATCAGGGCAGCCCGTTCACTGGCAGCGCTCTGACGCTGCAAAAATTGTTGATGCAGCCGTGACCAGCGCGCCCTGACGTTATCGATCATTCCCAGCGCCCGTAATACATCAGCGCGCTGCAGTGTGTTGCTGGCCTGATGATGAGAGAACATGGCCAGGCTCCCCGCCTCGCTGAGCCACTGCCGGGTAATCTTCTCGTTGATCACCGCCAGCCCAAGCAATAACAGAGCGCCCATCAGAGAGAAACAACCGAGCCAGGGATTGAAAAGAAAAATGACGCCGATATAAACCGGAAACCAGACTGCATCGAACAGCGCAAACAGCGCCGTGCCGGTCACAAACTGCCGTACGGTCGTTAAATCACCGATCTCCTGACCAGCGTTCAGGCTTTTTTGATGAAGATGACTTTCGCAGGCGGCCGTATAGAGCGCGGGGGATATCGCCTGATCAAACTGATTGCCTAACCGGATCACTACCATGCTTCGCGCATAATCCATTAATGACATGACACTGAACATGAACAGCACCAGTAATGTCAGCATCAGCAGCGTTGTGATGTTTCCCGAAGTGAGCGCTCTGTCGTAGACCTGCAACATGTAAAGCGAGGGCGAGAGCATCAGCAAATTTATGACCGATGAAAACAGGGCAACCATCGTAAAAACGCGCATATTTTTACGAATAAAGGTATTAATAATATTTCCGGGCGCTTTCATTTCCCTATCCCCGACACAACAAGTACCGCAATTAAATAATGCTCAAACCTGACAGCGCAGCGTGTTATACCCGCACTTTCAGAGTTAAGATGGCAATGTTATTTTCAACTATCGCCCCGAACCATTAATATACTGAACGGGAAGCTGACAGCCCTTAATTGGCGTGGGAATATATTACAAAAAGCAGCACATTGACAAGTTACTTGCCGCTGTTAGCGCATTAACCTGGCCCAAGGGAATTAACAATTAATCTACTTACAAAGCATAATGAGAACGAATGATCAGGCTGACATTAAAGTCAGCATACTGCCATTTAAAATGAGCCATCCTATAATTCAGACGAAGCCAGTAAGGCTTAGCGTTTAAGACAGCCAGAGAGTGTTAAACCAGGGATTATCAGTATACGTGTCCATAGCTTAAGGTCACAGGGCCAGTGTGGTGTCAGCTGGTATCCGTTACTGAATTTGCCGCGGGTATGGAACCCAGGATAGCCTGTCAGTTTACTTATCATTCACTGCTGGCAGAGATAACGTTTTCTGAAAAGAACACCTGACGACGGCATCAGGAAGTAAAACCTCATAAAAAATCCGCGAGCACCCGACAAATGAATAACCGGAGCAGTGACATATTTGTATTCAACATGCATTCCGGGATTACACTTATCTCTGACTCATTAAGCAAAGGAGGATTGCCTGCCTTTTTAATCCACTCTTAAAAAAATACGACTTTTTCTTACGTCTGTAGTAAAACGTGCAGGATCTGTCATACATGGATTAAGCCACTCAGCTTTCTGGATTCACCATTAATAAGCAGAAACGGCTCCTTTTTCAGGAACAACACCGCGCATGACATCTTTCACTCTTTTGTCAGGCCCAATAAAAAATTGCGCATAAAGAAGTCATTGTCAGCAATCATTTCAATCCGCAGAGCCAGCCTTATCTTTTATTCCCGCACATGTCATGAATATTGACGACAGGATCTTCAGGTTTGACGCTGCCTGTAACCCACTGGTGATTACCTGAAAGTAACCGTTTATAACACAGTAATTAAAGCTGTCTGGCGTAATTCAGGTTTAAGCGCCTGACAGGTCAGAACAGCTATTAAAACCCCTTCAGCGCCTGAATTCAAAAACGGAATAAACCCTGATTTTCCTTCTGCGGAAACCAGGCCAGTACGTACCCAGCCAGACATAACCGGGAAAATCTGAGTCTGGCCGGAATGACCCAGCCAGATTTGCTAAACGCTTCAGGTGCCGTTGCCGATCTGCCAGATAAACGTCGGATCGTTGCCATTTACCTCCCAGTCACCCACATTGCGGATTTTGTAGATCACCGGGTTAT
Source organism: Pantoea vagans (assembly GCF_004792415.1). Classification (NCBI taxonomy): domain Bacteria; kingdom Pseudomonadati; phylum Pseudomonadota; class Gammaproteobacteria; order Enterobacterales; family Erwiniaceae; genus Pantoea; species Pantoea vagans. Next base: position 117,898 of record NZ_CP038855.1, on the reverse strand, counting down.
GCGATGACACCGTGCGGGCGTTGCGCCAGTGTCGGTCCAGCGCCTTGCTGACGCGGGTATCGGACGCGCCCAGCGCATTGAAGAACTCCGTGGCAGCTCGCGTCACTAACTCCACCGCGACTACCTGCGCCCGGGCAGACTCCACCTCTGCCTGAACGTTCGCTGCGTGAAGCTCCGCTTCATTGGCACCGCTCAGTTGCAGTTCAAATGCCCGCTGCAGTGAGTGGGTCGCCCGATCAACGGCGGCTTCAGCGGCCCAGGTCCAGCTGCTGATCTGACCGACCACCTGCAGCACCTGCACATCCTGCTTAACCTGAGGCGCATTGCCGTGGCTGTAAATCCGTTTACGCTGCGCAACCCCCTGTGACGCATCGCGCACCACGGCCCGGCCTATACCCGCCAGCGTGGCTAATAACACATGCTGATAAAATGCAGTCTGATAGCGAAAGCGCTCACTGAAATCATAAACGTGTGGCTGCTCCACACGGGCATTATGAAAGCGTGTGGTGCCACTGCCGGTCAGCCGCTGCCCGAAACCATCCCAGTCGTCGTCACGTTCCACCTCATTCTGATGTGTGTTCACCAGCGCGATGACGTCGCGGCCGTTGTCCGTGCGCTGCGCATAGACATCAATCCAGTCCGCATAGAGCGTGCCGGTGCTGTAAAACTTCTCACCGCTGATCCGCCATTCTCCCGCATCGGGTGAGACCTGAGTGTTGACCTCTCCCAGCTTAACCGCCCCGATTTCACTCCAGCCACTGCCCACCAGCTCGCCATCCACAAAACGGCGGAACCAGCGCCGCCGATCCTCACTCTCCGGCTGGTTCAGGCGATCCTCGATAAAGGCAAAGTGCGCGCGCAGCGCCTGCGGCAGATTCGAATCCGCTTCGGCCAGCGCGATCAGCAGGGAAAAGAGCTGCGGCAGCGAGACGCCGAAGCCACCTTCTTCTTTGGGGATGCGCAGGGTGCCGAACCGCGCCTCTTTCAGCCAGCGGATCGGCTCATGCAGCAGAGTGCGATCGATTTCACGCGCGGCGGCGCCTTCAGCAATACGGTTAAAGAGTGGCCGGAACTGTTCGGTCAGCGCGGCAAATTCAGTACGGGTTAATTCAGACATGATCTTCTCCTGTTGCAGGTTGTTCATCAATGTCCTGTCGGGTCGGTTCAAACCGGATAATCAACAGGAAAATAATCGGAATAAGGGCGGCGAGAGAGACGATCCAGAACATGTTGGTGCCATAACGGGCCTGCAGAATGGGCAGGATAAACAGCGCCAGCGCACTGCCGATACCAGAGAGCGAGCGACTGAAGCCAACACCGGTCGCGCGAATGTGGGTCGGATAAGAAAGCGCCGGATAGATCATCAACTGCGCGCCGGGGCCGAACCCTTCGGCAAACAGCCAGAGTCCCAGCATCAGCACGGCAAACACCACGCCAGCAGTGGCCTGTGGATGACCGATCAGCGCCAGCGAGATAAGCGCAATAAACTGCAGGGCAAAACCCGCAATCGCCACATGCCTGGAAGGGAACTTCCATGCCAGCCGCATCCCCAGCAGACCGCCGGTAAAGGCGAACAGCGCGTTCAGCCCCAGTGAGGCGGAGATGGTTTCAAACACGCCCGCGCCCAGGAACTGCGCCAGGATAGAGGGCAGGAAGAAAGCAATGGCGGTGTACTCAAATGCGATACAGACGTTCATTACTGCGCTGACGATCGTGCGTTCGAGGTAAGGCTTCTGAAACAGCACGCGGAAACTCACTTTCGGGGCCGCTTTCACGGTTTCGGTTTTTTCGGGCTGCTCTTCATGCGCAATAATGCCGTAGGAGTCGCGCAGGATACGAACTGCACCGCTCAGGTCTCCCTGATTGGCGGCCCACAGCGGTGACTCATTCATGAACTTGCTGCGCACCGCGATAATGAGCAGAGCCGGTACCGCGCCAAACAGCAGCGAGGCGCGCCACAACCAGTCGATGTGTTCGGCAGGCAGCAGGAAATAGAGCGCAAAAATAATAAAGAAGCAGGCAGATGACGCGGCATACCACATCGGGCACCAGGCCGCGAGGCGCGACGCTTTATTGCCTTTGCCGGAGAACTTAGAGAACTCCGCCAGGTAGGCCATGGCAACCGGCAGATCGATCCCGACCCCGACCCCCATCAGAAAACGCGCGCCAATCAATACCCAGACGTTGGGCGCCAGACCGGCAGCTATCGCCGAGACCACGAAGAACAGCATGTCCGCCATAAACACCGAGTAGCGGCCATATTTGTCGGTGAGCCAGCCGCCGACCAGATTGCCGACGATGGTGCCGATCATAATTGAAGAGGTCACCAGCCCGGTCAGCACCGGGGTTAAGCCAAACTCTTTCACCACATCGTCAATACCATAGGAGAGCGTGGTGAGATCGTAGGCATCAAGAAATACACCGCCCAGCGCCAGGAACACAATCCAGCGGGCGTAGCTGTTTTTCTCGGTATTACTGTTGATTAGCCGGGCCACATCACTCACCGAACGAACCGGCGTGGAGTGGGGCGGCGGAGTGGTCAGGGTGTTGTCAATCTCTAATGTACTCATCATATCCTCGTTATTATATTCAGCAGGTAACGAGGTTTTTATAGGCATTCCCGGCTCAGTAAACAACCAACAAATATGGATAACGATTCTATATAATTCAATAAGTTAATCTCATTTTTCAGACATGGAAAAGACCGGATGAATGCAGCGATTCATCCGGTTCGGGCCAGCCCAAGCCTGTTGATTATTCTGCGGAAACCGGCACCAGCACGCCTTTCACCAGAGGATCCTGCGTTTCTTTCAGCCACTGCTGTAGCCGGGGGTCGGCGAAGGCTTTTTTAAGCCGGACAATATTTTCATCTGCCAGCCAGGGCGTGCCTATAACCAGTTGAGAGGCAAAGGTGCGCGGGGCTGGCGGGAATAAAATCCCTTTTTCGCGCGGTACTTTTCCGGCATCAAACTGTGAAACATAGCCGATGGCTGCATCAACCGAATTCAGCGCGCGCGGCATGGTCAACAGATCCAGCTCTTTGAAGTTGAAACCATGAGGATTCTCTTTGATGTCTTTGAGTTTTGCGGTGCGTGGTTCAATCGCCGGATCGAGGCCAATCAGGCCGATACGCTGCAGCAGCCATAAGGCCTGTACCTGATTAGCGCCATCATTGGGCACGACAATCTCCGCACCCTGTGGCAGTTCACTGATGGCACGGTAGCGATCTGAATAGATGCCAAACGCCCACTGGAACAGCGGCAGGGTGGCTGTCAGCGGAAATTTATTCGCATCCACCACCTGTTTCAGCCACCACTGATGCTGATAGACGGTGGCGGCATACTTACCCTCCGCCACTGCGCGATCGGCCTGTACCGGATCCTGCAATCCTTCGGCCTCCAGTTTGATGCCGTAGTCGGGCGCTATATGTTGCGCCACAAACTGAATCAGCCGCTCTTCACCGGCCATCGCCGGTTCAAAATGGACTTTCAGCGTGGTGCTAAAAGTGACGGTGCGGGCCTTGTGCGCAACCTGATACCAGACCGCAGCGGCAATCACCACCACCACCACCCCAGCCACTACCCACGGCCATTTTTTCTTCTGTCGGATTTCAAAGTCGTGATGCGTCATGTTGAATGTTTTCCCTGATAAGGTTGCAGCGCCGCAATCAAACGGTCGCCTAAAAACTGAACCAGCTGAATAGTGACGATCAGCACAATAATGGTGGCCACCATGATGTGATTATCAAAACGCTGATAACCGTAAACCACGGCCAGATAACCAATCCCCCCGGCACCGATCGTTCCGGCGATAGCGGAATACTCAATCATCGAAATAAGATTCAGCACAATGGCTGCCACTATTGCGGGCAGGGCTTCACTGATCTGGGCGCGGGTAATGATTTGCCACGTGGAGCCCCCGGACACCAGGCCCACGGCGGTGACATCAGCGGGCAGTTCACGCAGCGCATTGCTGACCAGTCGGGCAAAAAAGGGCGTGCCGGCGATGATCATCGGTACCACGGCTGCGGGGATGCCAATGGTGGTGCCGGTCAGCCAGAAGGTAAAAGGGATAATGGCCGCCATCAGCACCAGAAAAGGGAGTGAACGGCCCATGTTGATAATCCAGCCCAGAATCTGGTGCAGCGTCCTGTGCGGAAACAGCCCCTGCCGCGAGGTGTTAAACAGCACCACTCCCAGCAGGCCACCCAGCGTCACCACAAACAGCATCACCACAGCCACCATCAGCCAGGTTTCTCCGTAGGCGGGCAGCATCAGCGCCGGGATTTGGTTCCACGGCGTATCCTGACTCAGTACGTCAGCAGGTTTCATACCACCTCCTGCAGGGCCGCACGTTGTTCCAGAATCTCAGCATGAATGCCATAGTGCTGTAGCTGCTCTGTCACCTGCCGGGACGTGACGCCAGAATGGGAAAAACGAATGGCCACCCGCATCCGTCCCGCCAGCGCATCGCCAACCTGCTCAACGTGGGCGGCCAGCAGATCCACCTGCACGGCAAACTGCTGCGTCAGACGGCTGATCCAGTCGATGGCAATCGGGCGATCGCCGTAGGTGAGTTGCAGCAGCAAATCGCCGGACCCAGCGAGTGGCTGGAGTGGGAACAGCTGCTGACCCAGCGACGAATCAGGCGTGGCCAGCAGCTGACGTAGATGGCCCTGTTGCACCAGCCTGCCGTCTGCAATCTGCGCGACGGCGTCGGCTGCGCGCCGCACCACATCCATTTCGTGGGTAATAAAGATGATTGATAGCCCAAACTGATCGCGCAGGGTTTTCAGTAACGTCAGAATGGCGCGGGTGGCATCCGGATCAAGCCCGGACGTGGCCTCGTCAGCCAGCAACACCGTGGGCTTAAGCGCCAGCGCCCGGGCGATACCCACACGCTGGCGCTGGCCGCCCGAGAGCTGAGAAGGATAAAAGCCCGCCTTGTCACTCAGACCGACGCTCTCCAGTAGCGTGCCAACATGGCGTTTGATCTCCCCGGGCACCACGCCCAGCCACTCCAGCGGCAGCGCCACATTTTCCCAGGCGGTTTTGCGCTGCAGCAGCGCGGATGACTGAAACACGGTGCCTATCGCCCGACGTTTGTGACGTAAAGTCTCACCCGTGTAATGTGACAGATCCTCGCCATTGACCCGAATGCTTCCCGATGTCGGCCTCTCCAGCAAACTGATGCACTTTGCCAGCGTCGATTTTCCCGCGCCGCTGGGCCCGACGACCGCCGTAATTGAACCGGCAGGAACGCTGAGCGTAATATCTTTCAGCACCTCAATCTGGCGGTTCTGTGGCCGGGCGTAAGTTTTACTTAGCCCCATAATCTCAATCATGAGGCCTCCACGCTTTCTGTCCACTGCTCCGCGCCGGAGATACGGCGATAACCGGCACCCGGATGTGGCAACGCCAGCCGCGGGCCCTGTCCGAACAACTTCTCACGCAGCGTGCCGGGTTGATAGTCCTGCTTGTAAACGCCGCGCTTTTGCAGTTCCGGCACCAGCAGTTCCACCACGTCAGTAAAGGTTTCATGGGTCACGGCGTAGGCGAGGTTAAACCCGTCAACGTCGGTCTCTTCAACCCAGCTCTGCAGTTCATCCGCTACGGTTTCGGCGCTGCCCACCAGCAACGGGCCAAAACCGCCAATGCCCACCCAGCCAGCCAGCCCCTGCACCGTCCACTGACGATTGGGATCGGCTGTTGAGAAGGTTTCGACCGCCGACTGGATCGCGTTGGTATGCAGATGCTTCAGTACCTGGTCAGGCTGATATTGCCCGAAGTCGATACCGGTCCAGCCCGAAATCAGCGCCAGCGCGCCTTCGTAACTGACATAGCTTTTGTACTCCTGCCATTTCGCCTGCGCCGCCAGGTCAGTTTCACCCACAATCACCGTCTGCAGATTGAAGATCAGGATGGAACGCGGGTCGCGTCCCGCCTCAGCGGCCCTGTGGCGAATATCTGCCACAGTTTTCTTCAGCAGTACTTTCGACGGTGCCGCGACAAATACACATTCAGCATGCTCCGCTGCAAAGGCTTTACCGCGGCTGGAGGCACCGGCCTGGTATAGCACCGGTGTGCGCTGCGGTGACGGCTCGCAAAGATGAATGCCCGGCACCTGGAAAAACGTTCCCTGATGGTTAATCGGATGGATTTTGTTGGGGTCGCTGAAAATATGACGTTCACGATCGCGCAGGACAGCGTCGTCTTCCCAGCTTCCTTCAAGCAGCTTATAGATAACCTGCAGATACTCATCGGCGTAGTCGTAGCGCGCATCGTGGTCGGTCTGAGCCTGATGCCCGATATTGCGCGCACCACTTTCCAGGTAGGAGGTGACAATATTCCAGCCAATACGGCCTTTGGTCAGATGATCCAGGGTCGAGATCCGACGCGCAAACGGGTAGGGGTGTTCAAACGACAGCGAGGCGGTCAGGCCAAAGCCCAGGTGTTCCGTCACCATGGCCATCGGCGTGATTAACGCCAGCGGATCGTTTACCGGTACCTGTGTAGCCTGACGGATGGCAGCATGGTTATTACCATTGAGCACGTCATAGACACCCAGCACGTCAGCAATAAACAGCCCATCAAACTTACCGCGCTCCAGCAGACGCGCTAAATCGGTCCAGTACGCCAGGTCTTTGTACTGCCATGAGCGGTCGCGGGGATGCGCCCACAAGCCGGGTGACTGATGACCCACACAGTTCATATCGAAAGCATTCAGGCGAATTTCACGTTGCGATGACATAGCGACTCCTGAGCGGATGCGGCAATCGCTTGCCGCCCACTTTTTAATGTGTGTTTTAAAAGGAAGATTCAGTAGGTGAGTGAGCCGGGACATCGCTCGCTGACAGGCAGCGACAGGGCATTCAACAGTTGCCGTGCAACAGACTCAGCATGTTCCGCCACCTGCGGCAATCCCATCAGCTCGCCAAAGCGACCCCGTGCGGCAGGCCCGGCGACATACAGTCCGGGATTTGCTTCACCGTTCACATTCAGCGTCTGAGACAGCGCATTAACCTGGATCCCCAGCGCCAGCGGGTCAGGCTGGATAACGCCATCGCCATGGAGCTGACGCAGCAGCGCATTGCTGTTAAGCAGCGCGTTGTGTGCAGGGCCGGTGGTGACAATGAGTTTCTCCACCTCCAGCCTGTGTGATTGCCCACCACGCAGGCGCAGCGTCAGCCGGAGCGTTGCGCCATCCGATTCAGCGGCGATAAGGCGCGCCGCCAGCAGTGTCAGCTGACCGCTGGCCTGCTGCTGGCTGAGAACCTGGCTCACCTGCGGCGCAATCCGGTAGCGGTGAACATCCCACCAGGGGCGCAGATGATGCAGAAAGCGCTGCTGCTCGTGCAGCGACAGACTCTGCCAGATGTGCTGACCGTTACGGCGAATATCATCCAGCACCAGCTGCCAGGGCAGATTCAGCGCCGCCGCCTGTTTAACCTCCTGTCGCACCCGATGTAGCCAGCCGCGCGCGGTGGCGGATTGCGGCTGACTGTAATCCAGAGCGTAGGTCTCATTGTTGCCACTCAGGTTGGCACGCGGCAGCTGGCCACGACGTGAGAAGACGGTAATCTTTCCACGGTGCTGCTGACGATGCAGCGACGCCACCACATCGGACATGGTCAGCCCTGAACCGATAATCGCCACCCGTTCGTCAGGGGCGACCTGCGCCAGTGCGTCGCGCTGCCAGGGATTGGCAATCAAGCCCGGATGGCCCTGTAGCGGCCTCAGCAGAAGAGGCAGATCGGGCGGGGGATGGCTGATCGCCAGCACTACCTGATCGGCATGAATCTGCTGCCCGGAGGCCGTGGTCACCACGCCATTCTTAAAGGCAACCGCACTGTCACGCAGATGGCTCAGTTTCACCGGTGAGTGCTGCTGAAGATGAACAAACTGCGCATTGACCCAGCGTCCAAACTCACCGCGCTGCGGGTAGACATTACCGTCATGCCACAGCGCCTGCGGATCGGCTTTAAAGGTGGAGGATGAACGATAATCGCGATCAAATGCGCCCTCTTCATCACCGGCAAGCTGCATTCTGCCGGCCGGCACATTAATGCGGTGGGCCGGATCGGTGGTGCCGTATGCCACGCCCTGCGCCAGCTGTACGCGAGGTTCAATCACCGTCACCTGCAACCCCGCCTGGCCAGCGCGGGCCAGATGGATCGCCAGCGCGGTGCCGGTGAACCCGCCGCCGATAATGACAATCTGCTGTTGTGACATAAGCGAGCCTTTTTCTGTTAACTGACTAGCTGGCGCTGGCCTGTTTAGCCGGGCGACGGTCGCCGCCGATGGTTTCACCAAACGGACCGGTGTTGACGCTGCGCTGTTTCTTTTCGGCGTTGGCAGCCAGCGGCAACAACGGCATTACCAGCTCAGCAAAGCGGTGTGCCTCTTCAAGATGCGGATAGCCGGAGAAGATAAAGTTCTCAATGCCCAGTGCCTGATACTCCCGGATGCGATCGGCAACCTGCTGCGGATTGCCAACCAGCGCAGTTCCTGCGCCGCCGCGCACCAGGCCGACGCCTGCCCAGAGATTGGGACCGATGCGCAGGCTCTCACGCGACCCCTGATGCAGGGCACTCATCCGCGCCTGACCGGCGGAGTCCATGCGGGCAAAGATTTTCTGCGCGGCGGCGATAGTTTCTTCATCCAGATGTGAAATCAGTCGATCGGCGGCCGCCCAGGCTTCCTCTTCCGTTTCACGTACAATGACATGTAAGCGGATGCCATAAGAGAGCGTGCGGCCATTCTCCTGCGCCCGCTGACGAACCACCGCCAGCTTCTCCGCGACCTGTTCAACCGGCTCGCCCCACGTCAGATAGGTGTCGATCTGATTCGCCGCAACGTCGATAGCGGCCTCAGACGAGCCACCGAAATAGAGTGGCGGACCGTCTTCCTGCACCGGCGGGAAGAGGATCTCGGCGCCTTCCACGCGAATATGTTCGCCTTCAAAGTCTACCTTCTCGCCTTTCAGCAGGCGGGAGTAAACCTCAAGAAATTCTTTGGTCACCTGATAGCGCTCTTCATGACTCAGGAAGATGCCGTCACCTTTGTTCTCTACCGGATCACCACCCGTGACCACGTTGATCAGCAACCGGCCGCCGGAGAGACGGTCCAGCGTCGCCGCCATCCGCGCCGCCAGACTGGGCGGTTGCAGGCCGGGACGCACGGCCACTAAATAGCGCAGCTTTTTGGTGATCGGTGCCAGTGCCGAGGCGACCAGCCATGAATCCTCGCAGCTTTTACCGGTCGGGATTAACACACCGTAGTAGCCCAGATTATCTGCCGCCAGCGCAACCTGCTGTAAATAGGGTAAATCGACTGCTCTGCCGCCTTCGGTAGTACCCAGATAGCGCCCGTCGCCGTGGGTAGGCAGAAACCAGAAGAGGTTGAGGTTTTCCTGTGTCGCATGACTCATTAGCAGATTCCTTTATAACGATATTAAAATTTATCACATAGGGTTAATCCCTTTGGTTATATAGCCTCTAGCAGGATGCGTGCCACTGCGATGAATTATTTTTATCACCAAAATTCAATAACTTATTGTTTTACTGGCAGACGCTAATCTGCTGCATTCGCAACAGGCATAGTTGCATCCTGCTGCATTGGCAACAATCTGACTCGTTCCACCTCTCGTTTCGGCGTCAGCGGCGCGGTATGGTCATGGTTTTCCCGTTCATCCGGTAAATGAGATGCAGATATCCAGCCCTGAGTTAATTGACCCCGCATCGCGCGCCTTTAAAAGCGTGCTGGATCAGCTCGCGCCCACCGATGCGACGGTACTGATCATCGGTGAAACCGGCACCGGCAAAGAGGTGATGGCGCGCTATCTGCATCACCATAGCGCCCGCAGCCGGCAGCCTTTTCTGGCGGTTAACTGCGGCGCACTTACCGAGAGCCTGGCGGAGTCGGAGCTGTTTGGTCATGAGAAGGGTGCCTTTACCGGCGCACAGGACAGGCATCGTGGCTGGTTTGAGGCGGCAGAGGGCGGCACGCTGCTGCTGGATGAGATTGGTGAGCTAAGCCCGTCGCTGCAGGTGAAGCTGCTACGCGTGCTGCAGGAACGTGAAATTACCCGCGTCGGCTCGTCCAGGCCGGTAAAAGTGAATGTGCGGGTCATTGCCGCGACCAACCGGGATCTGGCGGTGGCTATCCGTGAACGGCGATTCCGGGAAGACCTCTATTACCGGCTGAATGTGGCCAGCGTCACACTGCCGCCGCTGCGCCAGCGCTGCGAAGATATCCCGGTGCTGGCCAGTCACTTCCTGCAGATCTATGCGCGCCGTCTTGGTCGTCCTCAGCTGCGCCTCAGTGATGAAGCCATGACGGTGTTGATGAACTACAGCTGGCCGGGCAACATCCGTGAACTGGAGAACACGCTGCACAACGCCGTGCTGCTTAGCAAAACCTCACTGGTCACGCCGCAGCAGCTGCGGCTAAGCCCTCTTGCGGGGAGCGACCTGCCGCAGGGAGAGGAGGCGCTGGATCAGTTTTTACGCCAGCAGATGCAGCAAAGTGATACACCGCTCTATCCCCGGGTAATTGCCGCGCTGGTAAAAAATGCGCTTGAACTCACCCAGGGTAATCAGTTACAGGCGGCCGCGCTGCTGGGTATCAGCCGACATACATTGCGCACACAGCTGGGACATCTGGGGGTGATTAAACCGCGCCGCGGTTCAGTGCGTCAGCGCGATGCTGCTCCCGGTCAGCAGCCTGAGCGGGAGCGGGAACTGCGCATTGGTTATCAGAAATTTGGCAACCTTGGCATTCTGAAAGCCCGTCAGTCGCTGGAGCAGCAGCTGGCCGGGCAGGGTGTCCGCGTCATGTGGAGTGAATTTCCTGCGGGTCCGCAGCTTCTGCATGCACTGAGCAATAAGGAGATCGACTTCGGGACCACCGGTGAAGTTCCCCCCTTGTTTGCCCAGGCCAGCAACAGTCCCATGGTCTATGTTGCCTGGGAACCTGCCGCCCCGCAGAGCGTGGCGCTGCTGGTGCCGAACAGCAGCCCGGTTAAGCAGATTGGCGATCTCAGGGGCAAACGCATCGCCGTGAATCGCGGCTCCAACGTTCACTATCTGTTGTTGCAGATTCTGGATGAGGCGGGTTTAGCGCTGGATGATGTACGCATTGTCTATGCCCCGCCTAAATATCCGCTGACGCCCAGCGATCTCAACGCGGTGGATGCCTGGATGATGTGGGATCCGTTACTCAGCGATGCGGAGAACAGCGGAGAGTTCAGGGTGATTGCGGATGGCACAGGCCGGGTCAATAACCATCAGTTTTACCTGGCTGAGCGCGGATTTGCGACGCACTCTGGCGATCTGTTACAGGTTCTGCTTAGCGCACTGGAGCAGACCGGCCGCTACATTGATGCGCATCGTGCTGAAGCTGCCGGGCTGCTCTCCACGGAACTCGGCATCTCTGCCACCTCACTGATGCACGCTTTAGCCCGGCGCAGCCATCAGACCCAGAGAATGAACCTGGCCATCATCCGGGAACAGCAGACTATCGCCGACCGCTTCTATGCGCTGGGGTTATTCAGTCGCGCCATTCGCGTACGCGAGTCGGTCTGGCATCCATAGCGTTTTTTTAGCTAAGCATCGAACATTTCATCGCTAAGCGCTTCAACCCGCGTTTGTTATGTTGCGCAGACAACAACCAGACTCAGGAAAGAGAGATGAAAAAAGTTTTACTCAGCGCTTTGATTATTGCCGCCCAGGCGGGTTTCGCGTTCAACACCCAGGCAGCAGAAAAACCCGAGACAGTGAACATCGGTTTTCAGAAAGCCAATATCTTTGCGCTGCTGAAGTATCGCGGCACGCTGGATCAGGAATTTAAAAAGCAGGGTATTGCGGTGCACTGGATTGAGTTCCCGGCCGGACCGCAGATGCTGGAGGGCTTAAACATCGGCAGTATCGATCTGGCCGCTACCGGCGACGCGCCACCGACGTTCGCGCAGGCCGCACAGGCCGATCTGGTTTATCTGGGACACTCGCCAGCTAACCCTAAAACCGAAGCGATTGTGGTGCCCGCTGACTCCCCGATCAAAAGCGTGGCGGATCTCAAAGGTAAGCGTGTGGCGCTGAACAAAGGCTCTGACGTTAACTATCTGCTGGTCACCGCGCTGGAGCAGGCAGGGCTGACCTATAAAGATATTACGCCGGTCTATCTGCCCCCTGCTGATGCGCGCGCCGCTTTCCAGCGCGGCGCGGTGGATGCCTGGGTCATCTGGGATCCCTACTACGCTGAAGTGGAAACTAATGCCCACGCGCGGCTGATTAAAAATGCCGAAGGGCTGGTGCCGCACTACACCTTCTATCTTGCCAGCCGCAAGTTCGCGGAGCGCTATCCACAAATTGCTTCTGAGGTAGTGGATGAGCTGGGTTCACTGAGTCAGTGGGCTAATCAAAATCAGGAAGAGGCCGCAAAAATCATGTCCACCTCAACCGGCCTGCCGCAGCCGATCTGGCAGCGTGCGCTGGCAAGAATGCCGTTTGGCGCGGAGCGGATGACGCCAGAAGTCTTCACCCAGCAGCAGGCGCTGGCAGATACCTTTACCCGGATTGGTCTGTTGCCGGTGAAAGTCGATATCCGCAGCGCGACGTGGTCGCAGGATAAGAAGTAGGCAAACATCAGGCGGATGTTTATCAGGATAAACACCGTCTGACATCTGATGATAATCACGCCCGGTAAATAGCAACAGGCGGCCTCGCTAATCCTGTTCCAGCATTAGCCCGGAACTTTACAGCAGGATGAGGATAAGCAGAACGGCAGAGCGAGATGAACGGATTTTTAGCGAAGCGGTGTTACATTTCATAGAGTTACATGATATTTCTTTTTCCAGACTGCGCCATAAGCTGTTCTACACTTACACCTTCAGTCGCGCCATTTGACTGAAAAAGCAGCATCACGAAGAGGGTGGTGACGGCAATGCATCACGCAGTCGCCACCCTCAAAACTGATCATGCAAGAGAGGTGAACACTATGAAAGCAGTTGTCTATAACGGACCTTTTGACGTTTCAGTCAAAGACGTTCCGGATCCGAAAATCGTTCGTCCCACCGATGTCATTGTCCGTATTACCACCACCAATATCTGCGGTTCTGACTTACATATGTACGAAGGGCGAACCAGCTTCGAGCAGGGTCGCATCTTCGGCCATGAGAATCTGGGACAGGTTATTGAGGCTGGCAGCGCTGTAGAGCGCGTTAAAGTCGGTGATTATGTCTGTCTGCCCTTTAACGTCGGCTGCGGCTTCTGTGAAAATTGCGAGAAAGGGTTAACCGGTTACTGCCTGACGGCCAACCCGGGTGCGGCCGGTGCCGCCTATGGCTTTGCGGAGATGGGCGAATGGGATGGCGGACAGGCGGAGCTACTTCGCGTTCCCTATGCTGATTTTAACTGCCTGGTACTGCCGCCGGATGCGGTAGAAAAAGAAGAAGACTACGTTTTACTTTCCGACATTTTCCCCACCGGCTGGCATGCCACTGAACTGGCAGGCTTGCGCCCTGGCGAGAGTGTTGCCATTTACGGCGCAGGCCCGGTCGGCTTAATGGCTGCGCACTCGGCCATGATTAAAGGCGCATCACAGGTATTTGTGGTCGATACCCATCCGGACAGACTGGCGTTAGCCGAACAGCTTGGCGCTGTGGCAATTAATGGCGTGGGCGATGAGGCGGTCAATAAAATCCTCGAACTCACCGATGGACGCGGTACAGATTGCGGTTGCGAATGCGTGGGTTACCAATGTTGCAATAAACATGGCCACGAAGATAACTCCGCTACGCTGAACAGCCTTGTTGCATCAACTAAGGCCACGGGCGGGATTGGTACGGTAGGCGTTTTTGTTCCTCAGGATCCCGGCGGAGCAACCGAACTGGCTAAAGAGGGCAAAGTGCCGTTCGATTTTGGTACGTTCTGGTTTAAAGGTCAGTCGATGAAGACCGGCCAGTGTAACGTGAAGGCCTATAACCGCCAGCTCGCAAGGCTTATCCATCAGGGCAGAGCCAATCCGTCGCAGATCATCTCGCATCGTCTTGCACTGGCAGACGCTCCCGAAGGCTATAAGCATTTTGACGACCGGGATAATGGCTGGACAAAGGTCATTCTGAAACCCTGAATCGTGAGCCATAGCGCATGAGCCACATTCAGGCGGAGGTGAGAAGGAGAACTAAAACTGCCTGTCTGTGGTTTGGGGCTTTACATCGTATGACATGACCCTGGCTAAGCTACCGGGTGTCGCGCAAGTCATACTCAACAGCTTTTTCTTAACTGAATAGGCGCTTTCCATTCTGGATAAACCGGATTCTGTCAGTACGCCATGACTGGTTAACAGGTCTTCATCCTGATACTCTAAAGACCTGTTAAGCAGTCATGGAGGCCCTATGCCACACATCATTTTAAGCGATACCAGTGCCAGCGTCAGTGAACTGAAAAAAAACCCGATGGCCACTGTCAATGCCGGGGACGGTTATCCCGTTGCGATTCTCAACCGCAACCAGCCTGCATTCTATTGCGTCCCGGCTGAGTTGTATGAACAGATGCTTGATGCCCTTGACGATCAGGAACTGACTAAGCTGGTCTACGAACGCAGCAATCAGCCTCTGCTTGATGTCGATCTGGATGCGCTTTTGTGAGTTATACGGTCAAATTCAGAGAAGAGGCTTTTAAAGAATGGCAGAAGCTGGACAAATCTCTTCAGCAGCAGTTTGCTAAAAAGCTGAAGAAATGTTGTGAGAATCCCCATATCCCCTCGGCAAAACTACGTGGGATTAAAGACTGCTACAAAATCAAACTGCGGTCATCCGGTTTTCGGCTGGTTTATCAGGTGATCGACGATCACCTGATCATTGCCGTAGTGGCTGTCGGTAAACGTGAGCGCAGCGATGTTTACAACCTCGCCAGTGAGAGAATGCGGTAGGGTCAGCCGAAGGAAGTGACGTAAAGGTGAAACCGGACAGGCTAAAGCAGCGTTATTCCGTTTTAGCCACATGCTAGCAGTGGCGCCTGGCGCGCAGAGGATTTGCGTCAACTGCGTTTTTCCCGACCGGGTGTATCCCACCGATGCCATCAAAGTAATCAGCTTATCCCTGTGCTATCAGATAACTATCCAGTCTTATCAATGCGATCACATATATCGGTAACGCCTCTAGCAGCGATGGCAGGTGGATCGTCTCGTCGGCGCCGTGCGGCAAACCGTGGCCCTCGGGTAAAAAATCTGGCGTATTTGCTGCCGTTTTCCGGTAACCAGGCCCAAAAGTAATGGCATTTGGCAGCTTCTTCGAATGGGTCACGCCGCCCATCGCATAGGGTCGATCGTCATTGCCGGTCGTGTCATTCCACACTTGCTGCAGCAGCGATATCACCGGGTGCGATGCCGGCAGGAAGAACGGTGCGACATCGCGCCAGCCGGGATCGAGCGTAATAGTGGTAGCCGCTAACTGCTGTTGCAGCATGCCGACGATTTGCTCACCACGGTAAGACACCGGGTAACGGATATCACAATCAATGCTCAGCGTATCGGCGTCATGACTGTACCAGACGCCCGCGTTCAGGGTCAGTTTGCCGGACTCCGCATCTTCCAGACTTAATCCTGTGCTTTCGCCATACGGTGACGCAAACAGCCGCACCAGTGTTTCCGCCAGCTGACGTTCCTGATCCTCCAATAACTCCAGCTTGATCAGTGCCGCGAGCAGCACCTGCGTAGCATTCAGCGTGCCGTCGGGGAAGGCAGCATGCCCGCCGTTGCCACGCGCTTCCAGCATAAAAGCCCCCGTCTTTTCAGGTTTGATCGACACAGCGGTCGCGGCGATGCCCTGCAACTGCGCCAGCTTTTCACTGACGGCAGGCGAATCGGCCTGCGTAATCCGCACACTGGCGAAATCGGGCACACTATTGCTGGCCGATCCGGCAACAATATTCGCCAGCACACCCGCCCCGGCGACATTGAGAGTAAAGCTGAGTTGCCCTTTTTGCGCATTGTTCACCGGGAACAGGCCGTCGGTGACAATCGAATACCCGGGCACCGGACCGTGCTCCGCAAACCACGCCATATCGGCCATGTTGGTCTCTTCCGCCAGGCCATAAACGATGCGCAGATTGTGATGCAGCGGAATATCCAGTTCGCGAATCAGCTTTAACAGATAGAAATTGAGCACGCCGGGCCCTTTGTTATCCGCCACGCCGCGACCAATAACAAAATCACCGTGCTGCGTCAGCGCAAAGGGCGGAAAGGTCCAGTTATCGCCCGCCGGCACCACATCAAGATGGTTGATTAGCCCGATGTCGCGCGCGTGCTCGCCATAAATCACCGAACCGGCATAGCCCTGATGCTGTTCGGTTTTGAAACCGGCCTGCTCTGCCTGCTCCAAAACCTGCCGCAAAATTTGTGCGCACTCGGGGCCAAAGGGCGCGCCATGCGCAGCACGATCGGCACGGCTGATGCTGGGAATGGCAATCCATTGAGCCAGATCACTGATGAATGCGGCGCGATGATCCGCGATCCATTGCCGGACCTGCGTTAACAGCGCGCTTTCCTGATGTGATAACGACGCGGGCATAAGCGTTCTCCTTCAATTTACGCACACCATAAAACATTTCACCGCGCGGGCTTAGACGCATTTGCGCGAACCATTGCTACCAGACGGCTAAGCGCCACTCTATGCGCATTCCAGCAATGCTTAGTCATTTTTGTTGCTCGTATTGCCTGGCAAAGCAACGGAGATTAACGCCATACAACGCTAAGTCACCCGTAAATGCAGGAGAATCAAGGTGGATAACAGTCCCGCAGCCGGAGCGACAGTCGGCGTGGATGTCGGAGGCACTTTTACCGATTTTGTTTTATTTGATCCGCAACGCCAGCAACGGTTTTTCCATAAACAGCCCAGCACGCCCGCCGATCCCGCTCTGGCGGTGAGTGACGGCCTGCGCGCCGTGCTGCTAAAGAGCGGTTTGCCCGCCAGCGCGCTGTCACTGGTGCTGCACGGCACCACACTGGGCCTCAACGCCATTATCCAGCGGCGTGGCGCTGACATTGCGCTGGTGATTAGTCGCGGTTTCCGCGATGTGCTGGAGATCGCGCGGGCACGAATGCCGTCCTCCTTTGATTTTCATGCCGACCGCGAGCCGCCTTTTTTACCGCGTCAGCGCGTGCTGGAGATCCCGGCGCGTTTTAGTCCCGCCGGTGAAGTGACGCAGTGGCCAACCGATGCTGAGCTGGAAAAGCTGGCGCCCGGAATTTTGCAACTTAACGTCAGCGCGGTGGCGCTGTTGACCATTAACGGTTATGCCAATCCATCGCGTGAAGCAGAACTGGCGAACGCGCTGGCCACAAAGCTGGGGGATGTGCCGGTGCTCTCTTCGGCGCAACTGTGGCCGGAGATTCGTGAATATGAACGCACGCTGGTGGCCGGGTTAAATGCCTATATTCAGCCGCTGATGCAACGCTATTTTAACCGGCTGAGCGATTTACTGGCGCAGCAGGCGATTGACGTGCCCTTACTCATCACCGCTTCCAATGGCGGCGTGCTACCGCTGGACGCCGCGCATCAGCGTCCGGTAGACACGCTGCTCTCCGGCCCGGCATCCGGCGTGATTGCGGCGGCGCATCTGGCGTCGGGTACAGGCTTTGTCTCTTTTGATATGGGCGGCACCAGCAGCGACATCTCGCTGTCGGAGCAGGGTGAAATCGAACGCGTTAACCGCACCGAAATTGGCGGCCTGCCGCTGATTTTGCCGGTGGTGGGCGTCTCAGCGATTGGTGCTGGCGGCGGTTCCATCGTACATGTCGATGATTTCGGCATTCTCAAGGTAGGCCCCGAAAGCGCGGGCGCGGATCCGGGCCCGGTTGCCTATCAGCGCGGCGGTACGCAACCCACGCTTACCGATTGCTATCTGGTTAGCGGCATCTTATCTGCCGACGCGGCGCTGGCGGGCACCATCACGCTGGATCATGCCGCCGCACATCGCGCACTCAGCAAACTAGGCGAAACGTCAGGTTTTGATGCTGAACAGGTGGCGAGCGGCGCTATCGCGGTGGCGACCGCGCAGATGGCGACCGAACTGAACAAAGCGCTGGCGCAGCGCGGTTTGACCACCGATCCCTTAACGTTGATTCCGTTTGGCGGCGCGGGCCCTACGCACGCTAATTTCTTCGCCGAAGAGGCGGGCATCAATCGTATTCTGGTGCCGCTACGTCCCGGCACGTTCTGCGCTGAGGGTGCGATAAGCGCCGATATCCGCCGCGACTTTGTACGTAGCCTGCGGCTTAATGTCACGACGGAAAGCTACGGCAAAATCGCCGCCACCGTTGCGGAGCTGCATCAGCTGGCGCAAACCTGGTTTGCCGAACAGGCCAGCCGCCTTAGCGAGCGCGCCCGATATCGGGTGGAAGCGGATATGCGCTATGCCGGACAGGCGTACGAACTCAGCGTTAGCCTTGGCAGCCCGGAAAGCATCACGCATCCGCAGTTGCTGGAACGATTTCAGCAGCTGCATCAGCAGCGTTATGGCTTCAACACGCCCGACGCGATTACAGAACTCACCACGCTGCGCCTGTCGCTGAATGCCGCATTGCCGCGTCAATCGGACAAACCGTTTCAGGCAGGCGCTGAGATTAACGAGCCACTTTCGCGCCCATTGTATCTGCGAGGCGCCTGGATGAATGCGCCTATCTGGCAGCGTCTCAACATCGGCAGACAGAGCCAGATTCACGGCCCGGCGGTAATCGAACAAGACGACACCACCACGCTGATCTTACCTGGCTGGTCGGCACGCACCGATGATAGCGGCAATTTGCTGATCGCTCGCGTCACGGGGGAGGCATCATGAAGCTGGATGCCATTACACTCGAAATCCTCAACCAAAAACTCACTGCGCTCACCGAAGAGATGTGCCACATCCTGCAGCGCACCGGACGCACACTTTATGTGAAGGAGACCGCCGATTTTTGCTGCGCGGTAGCCGATTTACAGGGCCGCTTCTTTGCTTATCCGAAAGGCATTGGCGTATCCGGTTTTGTCGGGCTGAATGCGCTAACCGCGATTCAGGCCATCGGCGAGGTCGTGCCCGGCGATATGATTCTGACCAACGATCCCTGGCGTTCGCGGGGTCTGGCCACGCATCTGCCGGATTTGCAGGTGCTGGCGCCGTGGTTCATTAACGGCGAACTGGTGGCGTGGGGCTGGGCTTTTTTACACGCCTCCGACGTTGGCGGACGCGTACCGAGCAGCATCTCGCCGACCAATAGCGATATTTATCAGGAAGGGCTGCAAATTCCGCCCGTAAAGCTGGTGCGGGCGGGCGAACTCAATCGCGATGTGATGAACATTCTCACCGCTAACAGCCGCACGCCGGATGCGATTGCTGGCGATATTCAGGCAATGCTGGCTGCGCTTAATGCCGGTCGCGATCGTCTTAACCGCATTGTGGTGCAGCATGGCGTGACGAACGTGGTTCAGGCTCAGCAGGATTTGCAGGCTTACTCGGCGTTACGCGCGCGTCAGGTGCTGCGCCGCATTCCCGACGGCGTATATCAGTTTGAAGATTATCTTGATGACGCCGCAGGCAGCGGCTTGCCGGTACGGCTCGCCATCACCGCCACCTTTAATGACGGCAACGTGCATCTTGATTTCACAGGCAGCGATGCGCAGGTAGCGGCCGCGATCAACATTCCCAGCCATGGCGATCCGCATGCGTGGCTTACGCTGCGCATTCTGGCGCTGGTGTGCACGCTGGATAAAGGCGTGCCACTGAATGCCGGGCTACTCGCGCCAGTCACGCTGTTTGCGCCCGCTGGATCGCTGGTCAATCCGCATTATCCGGCCGCCGTTGGCGTACGTCATGCGGCGGCGGTACGCGTCAACGATCTGCTTAACGGTTTGCTGGGACAGCCTTTGCCGGAGGTGATGCCCGCCGCCAGCGGCGGCACCATTATTCCGCTGGTGATCGCTGAAGTGGCACGCAATGGCCGTGAGCAGAATGTGCAGGTAATTGAACCGATGGTCGGTGGCGGCGGGGCACGCCGGGGGCACGACGGCATCGATGGGCGCGACAACAGCATTTCGAATCTGGCAAATAATCCGGTGGAGATGGTGGAAGCGGAAACACATATCGAAATCCGCCAGTACGCGCTGCGACCCGGTTCTGCCGGTGCAGGACAATGGCGCGGCGGCATGGGTCAGCAGATCTGCGTGCGCATTTTGCAAAATGACAGCACGCTGCTGGCACGTGGCATGGAGCGTATGCTGTTCCAGCCGTGGGGCGTGCAGGGTGGCCAGCCGGGTCAATCCACCACGCTGACGCTTAATCCTGATGTCGCTGGCGGTCAGGCGCTCGGCAAGATCGATTTGCTGCGCGTCAACGCCGGTGACGAAGTGCTGCTGCAAACGCCTGGCGGCGGCGGCTGGGGCGATCCTTTCAGGCGCGATGCGCTGGCAGTACAAAAGGATGTCGATAACGACTTGCTCAGCCAGGCCGATGCGGCGCAGCACTACGGTGTGGTGCTTACCGAACAGGGCATTGATGCGGCGGCTACTGCCGCTTTACGCAGCCAACCGCGTGAGGTGTCATCTTCATTCGGTGCGGCGCGCGTGAACTGGCAGACGCTATTCGATGGCGATTTGTTGACGCGGCTCAATCAGCTGCTTTATCCCCTCAGTCAGGCCGAACGCCTGCGATATCGCTCAGTGGTGTTTGCCACCGCGCTTGCGCAGTTACCAGCAGATTTTCCCCGTTCAACTTCTCCCGCGTTAGCGACTGCGCGCAAGGCCTTTGCTGAGGCGCTGTGCGCGCTGGAAAGTGAACTTTCAGCGTCAATTATCTCAATACCAGGAGAGGGCCATGCGCCAGTCAGTTAACAAAAAAATTCTGCTCACTACACTCGTGGGCATATTGATCAGCGGTGCGGCGAGCGCGGCTGAAACTACCGACTCGGTGATCGTCGGGGTGTACGGCGGTGACTGGGAGAAAAATATCCGCGCGTCCGGTCTGGAGCAGTTTGCCAAAGATAATCACCTTAAGCTGACCGTGGTGCCGGGCGCCGATGCCGAGTGGTTTGCAAAGTTGCGTGCTGCCAAAGGCCGTCGTTCGCCGTATGACGTGGTGGTGTTCCAGCCCGATACCGTGCAGCGTGCGCAGGCGGCAGGCTTGCTACAGCCGCTGGATGTCAAAGATATTCCCAACCTTAACCATCTGTATAAAAGCGTGCAGTCGCGCTTTGTTTACAACAATCAAACCTACGCCGCCGCATTCAGCCTTGGTCAGCTCGGACTCGCTTATCGCAGCGATTTAGTAAAAACCCCGCCGAAAAGCTGGCTCGACTTGTGGAATCCGGAATACAAAGGCCACGTGGCAATTTCATCGCCGACTTACGCCGCCGGTTTACAGTTCTTCGCAGGTTTAGTGCACGCGTTAGGTGGCGAGCTTAATCAGCCTGCCGCAGTGGATAAAGCCTTCGCAAAACTCGCGGAACTACGGGGTAACGCGGTGGCTTTCCCTGACAGCCCGGGCGCGATTCAAACCCTGCTGGAGCGCGGCGATGCATGGGTGGTGCCGTACTGGGATGGCCGCGTGTTTGCGCTGAAACAGCAAGGCATGAAAGTTAATTTCGTCTATCCGTCCGACGGCCCGGTCGTCGGCGCAGCGAACTGGGTCATTCCGAAAGGCGCACCGAACCTCGCCAACGCCTACAAAGTGGTGAACGCCCTGTCTGCACCCGCAGTGCAGAAAGCCTTCTCGGATAAATCACTGTATGGCATGACCAACAAAGACGTGCAGTACAGCGATAACCTGAAAAAGCAGGTGAAAGTGGGCGAAGAGGCATACAGCAAACTGATCTGGATTGATTACAGCACCGCAACGCCCCAGCTGGCGGACTGGACGCGTCGCTGGAGCCAGGCCCTTGGCGGTGCGAAATGAGTTCAGTCGTCATCGACGGCGTAGCGCGGCAGTTTGATAACCACCGCGCCCTTATTGACGTCAGCATTACCATTGAGCAGGGTGAGTTTTTCTCCCTGCTTGGGCCGAGCGGCTGCGGTAAAACCACGCTGCTGAATATCATCGCCGGATTTTTGTCGCCCAATAATGGACGTGTATTGATTGGCGGCAAGGATGTCACCCCTCTGCCGCCGTATCAGCGCCATATCGGCATGGTTCTTCAGAACTACGCGCTGTTTCCGCATCTGAGCGTGAGCGATAACGTCGCATTCGGGCTGCAGGTGCGCAAAGTGTCGCGCAGTGAGCAGCAGCGTCGCGTCACTGAGGTCCTGAAGCAGGTACGACTGGAAGGACTGGCGCAGCGCATGCCACATCAGCTTTCCGGCGGACAACAACAGCGCGTGGCGATTGCCCGCGCGCTGGCGATTGAACCGCAGGTCTTGTTGCTGGATGAACCACTGTCGAATCTGGATGCGCGCCTGCGCAGGGAGATGCAGGATGAACTGCGTTCGCTGCAGCAACGCGTCGGCATCACCACGGTGCTGGTGACGCACGATCAGGAAGAGGCGCTCACGCTATCGGATCGCATTGGCATTCTGGGGCAGGGCGAGCTGCAACAGATTGGCACACCTGCGGCGCTCTATCGCCAGCCAGCGAATCGTTTTGTCGCCGAGTTTGTCGGACAGGCCAATCTGTTTCATGTTTCTGCGCAGAATGGGCTTTATCAGGCACGCGATCACTTCGTTGCCGCTGGTGAAGCGCTGCAACTGGCCGCAGCGCAACCTGCAGGTGAATCATCGTTGCTGATTTTACGTCCTGAGCGTGTGCAGTTCTCCACCGAGCCGCAGCACCTTGCCAGCAACGGCAGCGTCGCCAGCGTGAAAGAGGTAAGTTTTGCCGGTGCAACCTTGCGCCTGATATGTCAGTTGCCGGGCGGCGGCGAGATCCGCGTTCAGCCTGCAGAAGTGCACTTCTCACAATTGCCCGCGCCAGGCGATCGCTGCTATCTGCACTGGCAAGCTGCGGATGTCATCGTACTGCCTGCGCAGGAGCACGTCTGATGAGGATCGCTACGCGTAATCTGTTTCCCTGGCTGCTGCTGACACCATCGCTACTGTTTCTGATGCTGTTTTTGCTGGTGCCGCTGCTACTGCTGTTCGACCAAAGCCTGACCAACGTTGATGGCCTGCTCAATCCGCTACCGGGTTACAGCCTGGCGCAATATATTACGGTATTTACCGAGCCACAATATCTGCATGCGCTCTGGACAACGCTGTGGGTGTCGCTGCTGACCGCCGCCATCACGGTGCTGCTGGCGTGGCCGGCGGCGTGGCTGCTGGTGACGACGCAGCGGCGCGGCTGGCGCACGCTGCTGTATGTCATCCTGATTTCACCTTTGCTCACCAGCGTGGTGATCCGCACGTTCGCGTGGATTGTGCTGTTGGCCCAGAACGGTTTGATAAATGGCTTTCTGCTGTTCACCGGCCTGATTCCGCAGCCGCTCAGCCTGTTATGGAACATGAATGCGGTGATCATCGCCTATGTGCAGGTGATGCTGCCGTTTGCCGTGCTGCCGCTGATTACCTCGCTGAATGAAATCGCGCCTTCGCTGCGGCTGGCGGCGATGAGTCTTGGTGCCACACCTGCAATGACCTTCCGCCGCGTGGTGTTGCCTTTGACGCTGCCCGGCATGCTAACCGGTTTCATTATTGTATTTTCCCTCGCGGCAGGCAGTTACATCACACCTTTGCTGATTGGCGGGCGCTTACAACCGTTGCTGCCGATTGCCATTTATCAGCAGGCAATGCAGATCGCCAATCTGCCGCTGGCGGCAGCACTCTCATTGACGTTACTGGTGATGATCCTGGTTGTCGCAGGGATTGCGGGGATGTTTCTGAAACACTGGGAGAAGAAAAATCATGGATAACTATCACAGTCTTTCGCAGCGCCTGACGCAGTTCGGCGTGACACTTGCGGGTGTTATAATTTACGCCTTTTTAGCACTGCCGGTGCTGGTGATTGTGCTCTCGGCATTTAGTCCGGAACCTTATCCGCAGTTTCCACCGAAGGGATTTTCGCTGCACTGGTTTAGCGCGCTGCTGCAGGATGACGGCTGGGTCGCATCGCTTTGGATCAGCGCCTTACTGCTGGTAATCGTCACCCCCCTTACAGTGGTGCTCGGTACCTTTGCCGCTTGGTCGCTGGCACGGCTGGAATTCCGTTATCGCGAAGCCTTACAGGCTTTTATTCTGTCGCCGCTGATGATTCCGCAAGTGGTGCTGGGTATTGCGATGCTCTATCTCCTGACGGCGGCGGGCATCGCCGGAATGATTAGCGGGCTGGTGATTGGCCATGTCGTGGTGGCGCTGCCCTATGTGGTGCGCACAGTCAGTGTGAGTCTGGCGGCGATGGATAAGCGTCTCGAAGCGGTATCGATGAGTTTAGGCGCCGGGCGTTGGTATACGTTTCGTCACGTGACGCTGCCGCTGATAAAACCCGGTATTCTGGCCGGTGCAGTATTTGCAGCGGTAACCTCATTTGGTGAAGTCTCAGTAAGCCTGTTTCTCAGCGCACCAGACACTATTACCGTACCGGTTCGTGTCTTTAACTATGTCGATCAGACCTTTGATCCTACAGTGAATGCTATTTCGGTGGTCTTTATTATCTTCGCAGTGCTGATTTTAATCGTGATTGAGAAAACGATTGGGCTGGTGAAACTTAGTTAGCGGGCCATAAATAACATGCAGGAAACCTTCGGTGACTTTGTATAGCATTTGCTATACATATTGCTTATGTTATGCTTGTAAAGCAATTGCTATACAAGGAGCATACACATGAAATCAGATGTTCAGCTCAACCTCAGAGCTAAGGATTCTCAAAGAGCACTCATTGATGCTGCAGCAGAGATTCTCCATAAATCACGCACAGACTTCATCCTGGAAGTGGCATGCCAGGCTGCCGAGAATGTGATCCTCGATCGTCGGGTATTTAATTTTAACGATGAGCAGTATGCCGAGTTTATCGATATGCTTGATGCACCCGTTTCGGATGCTGCTGCCATTGATAAACTCCTGGCGAGGAAACCTCAGTGGGACCTGTAGCAGCACCAGAACCGTTATCCAGTACCCATCAACTGGCTGAGTTCATCAGTGGTGAGGCTGTACTTGATGACTGGCTTAAACAGAGAGGCTTAAATAGCCAGGCTCTCGGTGCAGCCAGAACGTTCGTTGTTTGTAAAACAGACACAAAACAAGTTGCCGGTTTTTACTCTCTGGCCACCGGCAGCGTTAACCACCTGGAAGCGATGAGAAACCTCAGGCGCAATATGCCCGATCCCATTCCCGTAATCATACTTGCTCGCCTGGCAGTCGATGTTTCATTCCGGGGCTCGGGGCTCGGGGCTGATTTACTTCATGATGCAGTTCTGCGTTGCTGCCGTGTAGCTGAGAATATTGGAGTCCGGGCGATGATGGTTCATGCATTGACTGAAGAAGCCAAACGCTTTTATCTTCACCATGGATTTAAGGCATCGCAAATCCAGGAACGGACATTGTTTCTCAAGCTGCCGCAGTAGTTTTTAATATTGAAAGGGGAGGTCTGGATTGTAATCTATTGATTCATAATTATTAATTATATAAATTTAACATAACTAGTATTATGCGCATTTAATCCTGACCTGAATTCCGTCTGCTTTTTAGCCTGAGTCCAGACCTGACAATGCCTCCATACCTTGAGTAATCCTCCTCAGTGTCCTACCTTCAGACAGCGTCTGACAAAGCCTCACAATCACACCCAATACATCAGCCGGAGGCCCCCATGACCCGCATTCATAACCCCGAACCCTGTAGCGGCACCCTGTTTTTCGATGTCAATGAAACCCTCCTGGACACCAAAGAACTGAACCAGGTTGTCGCGCAGCGGCTTGGCAACAAATCAGAACGCGCCGAGGCCTGGTTTACCTCGCTGTTGCATCATTCACTGGTCGAGTCAGTGACCGGCAGCTGGCACAGCTTTGGTGATATTGCCGAAGCGGTACTGAAGATGACCGCTGCGCGTTACGGCGTCACTCTGCCAGCTGACGCGACGCCGCTGGCTGACATTCTCGCCGCCATGCCCGCTCATCCTGACGTTGCCGCAGGACTGGCTGCCCTGAAGCAGCAGGGATTTACGCTGGTTGCGCTGACCAACTCCTCTGCCGCGCTGGCAGAAAAACAACTCAGCTCAGCCGGACTGGCACCGCTGTTCACCCGCATCCTTAGCGTGGAACAGATGCAGGTCTATAAACCCGATCTCAGAGTCTATCAGTGGGCAATGAAAGAGATGGGCAAACCCGCCGCAGAGTGCATGATGGTAGCGGCGCATGGCTGGGATGTGGGCGGCGCAAAACGTGCAGGGATGAAGACCGCCTTTGTCAGCCGTCCGGGACAGGTACCTTATCCGCTGGCACCTGCACCTGATTTGATTGTCAGCGATATCCAGGCGCTGGCCGCACAGCTCAAACCGCTCTGCGGAGCATAGTGCGCACGGGTTCCCGGTGAAACCCAGGGAGTCAGTCTGCCTGAGTCTCAAACGCCGATCTGACCGCTTCCACGATGCGCCCGGACAGCGTCGCATCGTCCAGCAACGGGAACGTTTTTTTAAGCTTGCCGGAGATCTGCCAGCCATTTTCCTTCAGCGACCGAATAATGCGACTCGCGTCCTGATCGGGCATTTCAACGACTTCCTTCAGGCGCTGCTGTGCACGCTGAAATATCACCAGTACGCGCGCTTCATCAGCCATCTCTTTTCGGACGGTGTGCTCTATAACTTTGCAGGTATAAAGCACATGCTCGGTTAGGTCGGGATAACGCCAGGCGAAACGGGCATCCTCATAGTCGCTGAAACTGAAGTTGCTCAGCGTGCCATCTTCATAGGTTTTGAGCTCACCAAACCGATAGCAGCCCGCATAGCGCCGCATCAGCCGTTTCGAGAATACGTCCAGCGTGCGGTCGTAGCCGACCCGAAAATCCATCGAGCTGGTGATGGTGGCTGAGACCGGCAGGATGACCCCATAAGGTATCGCCCCGTCACGAATCAGCGTGTCATTGATTAAAAACCGGTGGATGCGGCCATTGCCATCACGCATCGGGTGGATATAGACGAAGCCAAACGCAATAACCGCGGCACGGGCCAGTGGCGCGGCACCCCGCGTCGCCAGGTCAAAGGCTTTCAGGCCCTGCATGAAGCGGGGAACATCATCATAGTGTGGTGCAATATAGTGGACGATGTCTTCACGCATTGTCGACTGCCCGACAAACACCGGTGAGCGGCGCAGGCCCAGTCCCAGTGCGTCCTGGCCAAGAATGCCCTGCTGTATGGTATGCAGGTTGCTATCACTGAGCGGATCGTCAAGCTGTCCGCAATACTGCGCAATCACGTGAGCAAAACGCTGAATGCGGTCGCCCTGATCCGACTCTTTCTCAATCAGAAAACTGGCGCGCGACTCTTTAAATGTCAGCCAGCTGGCAGTGCGCATCAGGATGTCTGCGCCAAAGGCGTTATCCAGATCGTTTAAGGCATCATTGAGATCGAACGTAAGCGCCTGCTCAACGGCCGCGTTCCTGCGCACCATCGGGCAGAAATCCACCGTTCCTGGCAGGTTATCATTGATGCGCCAGCGTCTGACGCGCTTAACTGTCGTTCGGGTCAGACAGGCTTTGGATGAAATGGCCTCAATATAACCACCATTAGTGACATCCGGTACCTGCAGCGTGTTGCCGGTCAGCCATTCATAGAAAAAGCCAGCCCGTCGCGCATACTGTCCGAACGGCTCCTGACGGCACCACGCCTCCAGAGGTTCCGGGCCGACAGCGGTAAACAGGCGGGCAAAAAACTCCAGGTGAACCTCTTCGTACTTAAGACCAAAGGCAAAGTGACCGGCAAAATCATCTTCCGGCTGATAGCCAGGGGGATAATGATTTTCCACCTGCCCCTGACTCTCATGATGAGAGCGGACCGTTCCGATAGCTGACTTAACGCGTAATGGCTGCGCCAGTTTGATAGCATAACGTTCGCGCAGAGCGCTGAAGCCGACCAGCATAGTGAATCCTTTATCTGTTGCCCGAAAACGATAACAAAAAGGATATTTAACACTAAAACGCTAATATGGCTATTGTGGCGACATTAATTTTTGTCCGAAAACGGTAATAAACAGGATTTATGATGCGGAAAGGCTAACAATGTTGTTCAGGGCTTAACCACGATGCACAGCAGCCCGATAACAATAATCGCCACGCCCGCCAGGCTATGCCAGCTGAACGCCTCATGAAATACCGGCACGCAGACCGCCACCATCCAGACCAGCACGTAACTCAGACTGAGCAGCGGATAGACCCGGTTCAGCGGAAAATAGTGCAGCGCCCGTATCCAGCAAAGCATCGAGACACCATACGCGCCCAGCCCGGCCAGCAGCAGCAAGGCGGGCAGTATGGCAACAGCTGGCAGAGACACAATGCTGCTGGCATCGGGCAGCCGCGGCATTGCCCAGCGCATCATCAGCTGTGCCGCTGAAACCAGCAGCACGCTGCAGGCAACCCATCCATACCCTTTCATAGCTGACTCGCCATCAGCGCCACACCCGTCACCACCAGCAGCGTGCCGGCAATCTGGCGCAGCGTTAACCGTTCGCGCCAGAGAATGCGTCCGGCCAGCGCAACGAAAATGAAGTTCAGGCTCAGCATCGGATAGGCCTGGCTGACAGGCACCCGCTGCAGCACCAGCAGCCAGAGGAGCATCGCAACGCCTAACAGCAGCACGCTAACCCCAATCCAGCTTAAGCGGATTCGGCGCGATGCCGCGTGCGTTGCCTGTTTCTGGCACAGCTGCGCACTGCAGCTGAGCAGACTCACCAGCACAATCAGCAGCAGCATTACTTCATCTGACCGTAGTAAAGACAGACCAGCCTGCCCTGACGATAGACTGCATCGGGCACTGTCACATCCTCCCCGATATCGCTGTGCACCGAGTCGACCAGCAACAGCAGCGACACGCTTCCGGTACGGCGATGGTCGGCAAGCCAGCTGCCGAAGTCGGCCTGAGAGACAAAGCGGGACTGCGCATCCGGGTAGCTCAGCCCATATTCCAGCTCGCCTTTGGTGTCGTAGAAGCCAATATCGCTGCGCTGCAGATGCCAGGCGACGGCAGAGGCCACGCCGGGATTGTCCGCCAGGATAAAGCGGCTGGAGGCCAGACGCGCGCTGATCGTGGCAACAAAGTGCTGCGGCTGTTTAGCATCGCGGATTTTGTCCGGGATAGCAGCGCCAATAAACAGTGCGACGCCCAGCGGGCAAAGCGCGGCCGCCAGCCAGCGGCGCTGTGAAGATCGGCAGCTGTATGCGCCCACCAGCCCCCAGATGAGAAACGCCAGTGCCCCCAGTGCCAGTTTCAGCATCTCGTGTGTGGCGAACAGCGGATGATGCGTCACGCTCCAGGGCGCCAGCACCAGCAGCACCGTTGCCAGGGTGAGAATGCCGAAAATCAGGTTAAGCCAGCCATTAACGGTTAATGCGCGCCCTGCCCGCTGCGCGGCGTTCAGCCCATAGTGCGCCATCAGCAGCGACAGCGGCACAAAACAGGGCAGGATATAGGTCGGCAGCTTGCCCTTTGCCAGGCTGAAAAACAGCAGCGGCATAACCGTCCAGCTCAGCAGATAGAGCGCGCCCGGATGCTGCTGACGCTCGCGCCAGCCGGTCATTAACGCGCCCGGTAACAGCGCCAGCCACGGCAGCGTGCCCAGCAGCAGAACCGGCAGGTAATACCAGAACGGTGCCTTGTGCTGTGCATTCTCTTCAGCAAAGCGCTGGATATGCTCAACCCAGAAGAAGTAGTGCCAGAAATCGGGAGCCTGATGATAGATCGCCAGCGCCCAGGGCGCGCTGATCGCTGCGGCTGAAAGCACCGCCAGTGGCCCGAAGCAGAGCAGCTCCGGAAGTCTCTTGCGCCAGATCGCCCACGGCAGAATCGTCAGCACCGGAACCGCCAGTGCCAGAAAGCCTTTGGTCATAAACCCCATGCCGCAGGCGAGACCCAGCAGCAGATAACCGCCCACGCGGCCAGCGCGTCCGGTGGCCTCTGTTGCCAGCCAGAAGCTGCACATCGCCGCCGCCAGCCAGAGCATCAGCATAGGATCGAGCACCGCATAGGTGCCCACGCCGTAGACCAGCAGCGAACTGAGGAAAATCAGGGTGCCGACCGCGGCGGTACGCGCCGAACCAAACAGCCGGCGGCCAAGCCAGAAGATTAGTGCAGCGGTGATCGCCGTGGAGAATATCGAACCCGCCCGCACGCCAAAATTGTTGTGGCCAAACAGCCACTGACCCAGCGCGTTAATCCAGTAACCCGCAATCGGTTTTTCAAAATAGCGCAGGCCAAAGAAGTGCGGCGTGATCCAGTTACCGGTCGCCAGCATCTCCCGGCTGATCTCCGCATAGCGGGTCTCATCCGGTTGCCAGAGATCGCGGAACACGGGCGGGATAAGGTAATAGAGAATAAAGAAGCTGAAAAAAAGCACCCAAATCGTGTTGTTACGTATCCGCACTAGTTCGCCTCTTCAGTCAGTTGCTGGCAACCCAGCCACCCTTCCCGTCCGGGGATTTCGCCTCTGACGACCCTGCCTACCGGTAACATGCTGAGATCGTCGGGCAGCAGCTCGCCTAACGGACAGAACTGGATGCCGTTACGTTCTGCAGCATCCAGCAGCCGGTCAAAGTCCGGGTAGCCGATGATCCCCTCGACTTCGGCATGTATGGTGTAAACTGCCCCATCTTCAGACGCGAGCATCTTCGCCAGAATGTAGTCGTTATACCCTTCTGCGCTGACCTCGCGGCCAACCACTTCATCCCATGTGGGCAGCGTTACCGGGATCTGCACCGTGCCGATCTGCCCATCCGGCAGCAGGGGCCGGAACGGGCCACTGCCGCGACAGTCGCTGTTGTAGTGAAAGCCGAAGTCCTGCTTGGCGGCGATCACCCGGCCATCAGCGCGCCAGCCTGCAACGGCCGAGCAGCTGACCGGGTGACCGAGGATCTCACTCAGCGTTTCGGTGCCGCGCGCTATCTGCTCCACCAGCTTATCCTGCGGCCAGACGCCCGCCCAGGTTTGCCAGGCAAAGTGGTCCCAGGCGTGCAGACCAACTTCATGCTGACGTGTGGCGTCCTGCATGATTTGCCGCAGGCCGCGTCCCATCTGCTTTCCCGGCCAGGCCGTGCCGGCGAGCAGAATGTCCCAGCCATAGAGCGATGCCGCGCGTGAGCGCAGCATCTTCATGAGAAATGCCGGTTTCACCAGCCGCCAGAGATGGCGGCCCATGTTGTCCGGTCCCACGCTGAAGAAAAAGCTGCCCCGCACCGCATGACGCCGGAAGAGCTCAAGCAGCGTCGGCACCCCCTGCTTCGTGCCGCGCCAGGTATCTACGTCAATCCGCAGACCGATCTTCTTCATCACTTATCAGCCTGTTGCTCGACGGTGCGCAGGAAGAAGTCGAGCGTGTTGTCGATAGTGACATCCATCGTGACGGTCGGCGTCCAGCCCAGCAAACGACGCGCATTGCGGATAGCGGGTTTGCGGTGCTCCACATCCTGATAGCCTTTGCCGTAGTAGCTGCTGCTCTCAACTTCCCGGAAACCGGCAAACGGCGGGAACTGGCTGCGCAGCGGATGGCGTTCGAAGCTTTCCAGCAGCTGCTCGGCCAGCTCTTTGATACTGGCTTCATTGTCCGGGTTACCGATATTGATGATCTGACCATCACAATTCTGCTGCTTGTTTTCGATAATGCGGAACAGCGCTTCCACGCCATCCTGAATATCGGTAAAGCAGCGCTTCTGTTTGCCGCCGTCGATCAGCTTAATCGGCGAACCTTCTACCAGGTTGAGGATCAGCTGAGTGATCGCACGGGAGCTACCGATACGTGCCGCATTGAGGTTATCCAGACGCGGTCCCATCCAGTTGAAGGGACGGAACAGGGTAAAACGCAGCCCCTCTTTTTCGCCATATGCCCAGATCACGCGGTCCAGCAGCTGTTTGGATACGGAGTAGATCCAGCGCTGTTTGTTAATCGGCCCGACCACCAGATTAGAGCAATCCTCATCGAAGCTGGCATCGGTACACATGCCGTAGACCTCAGAGGTAGACGGGAAAATGATGCGCTTCTGATACTTCACGCAGTCGCGAATGATTTTCAGGTTCTCTTCGAAATCGAGTTCAAAAACGCGCAGTGGGTTGCGGGTGTACTCAATCGGCGTCGCAATCGCCACCAGCGGCAGGATGACGTCACATTTTTTGATGTGATACTCAATCCATTCGGAGTGAATAGCGATATCCCCTTCAACGAAATGGAAGCGCGGATGCTCCAGGAAGCGGCTGATAGCGTCTGAACTGATATCCAGGCCGTAGACTTCGAAATGTTCATCCTGTAACAAGCGCTCGGTGAGATGATTACCGATAAAGCCGTTAACGCCGAGGATCAGCACGCGGGTACGGCGTTGCACCACCGACTGCGGCTTTGAATAGAGCAATGCGCCAGGCACCATGCCCAGGCTCTGCGCCAGCTGGCTGCCGTTCATGTAAACGCCATGCTCAGACTGTCCGGTCTGGATTTCCAGTGCGCCTTCGCCGCAGGCGATCAGGAACGGCTGTTTAGAGATGACCGTACCCGGTTTGGCCTGCTGCTGCTGCGGATGAACCCGGCTCTTCCAGACGATAAACTTAACCGAACCGGCAAAGGCGAATGCGCCAGGCCAGGGATCGGTGACCGCTCTGACCAGATTGTGAATCGTCGCAGCAGGCTGATTCCAGTCAATGCGGCCATCTTCGGCCGTGCGACCGCCCACGCGGGTTGCCTGGCTCTCATCCTGTGGCCACTCACTGACCTCCCCCTGACGCAGGCGAGGCAATACGTCGCCCAGCAGCTGCTCTGCGGCCTGGGTCAGCTTGCGATGCAGCGTCAGCGCGTTGTCCTGATCGTCAATGGCCACTTTCTGCTGCGCCAGAATATTACCGGCATCTGCGCGTTTCACCATGCGATGCAGCGTGACGCCCGTTTCGCGCTCGCCATTGACCAGCGCCCAGTTCAGCGGTGCCCGGCCGCGGTATTTTGGCAGCAGGGAACCATGCAGGTTAAAGGCCCCCTTCTGAGCACATTGCAGGATCTCATCGCTCAGCAGATGGCGATAGTAGAACGAGAAGATCATCTCTGGTGCCATGGTACGGATGCGGTCAAGCCAGATCGGATGATTCGCCTCGTCCGGTGCATAAACCGGAATACCGTGCTCTGCCGCCAGGCGGGCTACCGAGCCGAAAAAGTTATTTTCGGTCGCCACGTCGTTGTGCGTGAAAATGGCGGTGATCTCATAGCCTGCATTCAGCAGGGCATTGATGCCGACACAGCCCATGTCGTGATAGGCGAAAACAACGGTCTTCATGATTGAGTATCCTGTACTGAAGGCTCTTCAGGAGCCTGAACAATGCGTTGAACGAAATAGCGCGGACGCGCGCGAACGTCGTTATAAATGCGCCCGATGTACTCCCCGAGCAGTCCCATACCCACAAACTGGGCGCCGATAAACATGAACAACACGGCGAATAACACGAAGACGCCGTCACCCGCCCAGGCCGCACCAAAGAAGAGTCGCAGTACGATCAGCACCAGTGAGAAAGCAAAGCCGGAGAGCGCAATCAGGCTGCCGACCACGCTGAGCAGTCGCAGCGGCGTAGTGGTCAGGCAGGTCACCAGGTCGTACATAAGATTGATCAGACGCATAAAGCTGTATTTCGAATCGCCAAA
The DNA here is from genome assembly GCF_004792415.1 of Pantoea vagans. Taxonomy (NCBI): domain Bacteria; kingdom Pseudomonadati; phylum Pseudomonadota; class Gammaproteobacteria; order Enterobacterales; family Erwiniaceae; genus Pantoea; species Pantoea vagans. The sequence goes on along the minus strand of NZ_CP038855.1, from coordinate 84,137 downwards.
AGCCCGTTCGGCGTGGATCACCGGCAGCTCGATGGTGTGACGGGCAAAGGTGTTGGCCAGAATCGGAATAAAGGTGCTGCGTTCGTGGCAGTTGAGCATCGCCTCGACGATGTGGCGACGATAAGCACGCAGCATGCAGCCGTAATCCCCCATCGCTTTGCCGGTGACCCGCTGAATCAGGTGGTTGAGCGTGCGCGAGGCCTTGCGACGGAACCAGGTGTCCTGGCGCTGCTGTCGGACGGTGCCCACCACGTCATACCCCTGACGCGCAGCCTCGACCAGCCGCGGGATCTCTTCCGGCGGGTTCTGCAGATCGGCATCAAGGGTAATAATCAGATCGCCACGGACCTGGCTGAACCCGGCCATGATGGCGGAGTGCTGACCATAGTTGCGGTTGAGCAGCACGCCGGTTATCCGGCTGCCGGGAATGGTGGCGGCCTGTTCAATCAGTTCGGCAGAGCGGTCACTGCTGCCGTCATCCACCAGCAGAATTTCATATTCAAGGTTGATGGCGTCGCAGGCGGCGCTGGTGCGCTGCAGCAGCTCCGGCAAACTCTCCTGCTCGTTATAGACCGGGATCACCACGGACAGCATATTGATCGGTTTGATATCGCGCATCTCAGGCTCCGGCAATGTCATGTAAAGCCTGAATCACGCGTTCAACATCCTGATCCGTCATGGACGGAAACAGCGGAATTGAACACATCTGCTGGCTGTTACGGTCACTGGCGGGCAGACGCAGATCGGGATAGCGCTCGCGGTAATATTTGTGGGTATGCGCTGCACGGAAATGCAGGCCGCTGCCGATGTCCCGCGTCTTCAGCGCCTGCATAAAGGCATCACGGGACAGCCCGCAGCGTTGTTCATCAATGCGGATAATAAACAGATGCCACGCATGCTGATGCGGCCACTCTGGCAGTGAAAGTGGCGTAAAAGGCAGCGAGCGCAGCGCCTTAAGATAGCGTTCGGCAATCTCACGACGGCGTGCGATAAAGCCCGGCAGTTTCTGTAACTGCACCAGCGCAATGGCGGCGCTGATATCGGGCAGATTGTATTTGAAGCCCGGCATCATCACTTCCGCCTGCGGCAGACGCCCCTGAGTCTGACGATCAAACGCATCCACTGCCAGACCGTGAAACTTCAGGCTGCGGATACGATCGGCGAGAGCGGCGTCATCGGTCACCACCAGGCCGCCTTCCGCGCAGGTGATGTTTTTGATGGCGTGGAACGAGAAGATTGCCGTGCCGCGATGCCCGACCGGTCTGTCGTGATAAGTCGTGCCCACCGCGTGAGCCGCATCTTCAATAATGGCAATGCCATGCTGCTCAGCCAGTTGATAGATCGGTGCGATATCGGCGGGCGCACCGGCGTAATGCACCGGAATAATGGCGCGGGTGCGTGGCGTAATAGCCTGCGCTATCCGTTCCGGCGTCACCATCAGGTTTTCCGGATCCACATCAATCATGACGGGCGTGGCACCCAGCAGCGTAATCAGGTTCAGGGTTGAAACCCAGGTCATGGACGGCGTGATCACCTCATCGCCAGGCCCGATCCCCATCGCCATCAGCGTGACATGCATCCCGGCAGTAGCCGAGCTCACTGCAATGGCATGCTGGTTGCCGGTCAGCTGAACAAAGGCCTGCTCCAGTTCGGCGCATTTCGCCCCGGTTGTTATCCATCCGGAGTCGAATACCGCTTTAACAGCAGCCAGCTCCTCATCACCGAACGAAGGGCGGGAAAATGGCAAAAAATCCATGCTAAAACTCCTGCAAATCAAACCCATAAACTGTCGCGCGTTGTTAATCGGATACAACGCCGGAAAAGAACTGGAATAGCGATTTATCAATGTCTGGCAGGCAGATAAGTCATAACAGGTTTCCCGTTATGGAATTAAGGTTACCGGACTGCTAATACAAGCTAACGTATGAAAGTTAACTGAACATTAAATGAATAGGTTTAATTACAATAAAATCAACAGGGATTCAGTTAATGGATTCCTGAAAAGTTCACTATTATTTCAATAATATTTCTTCGACACTCAACTCTTTTTGATTTATTGATATTTTGTTTATAAAACAGCAGGCCCGGCCTGTTGTCAGCTCAGACATAGCTCGCCTGACATCAATTCCCGCTCAGAATAAAAACGTAACTCACTGATTAAATTAAGCTAATTTCAGATGGTGAATTGCCACCTCAACGTCGTCACCTGACTCCAGTCAGGATTTCAGTGAAATGGCAGATTAATAAAGTCGCCTTAATGTATTCTTAATATTTCCTGTTATTAATGTTCCGCCCCCGGAATAATCATTACATTTTGGTGAATCTGAGGTGACAGTCAGTTAATATCTTTCAGATTATCTGTGCCTCTGTGGTAAAAGCAGTGCAAATTAAAGCGAATAAGATCGCGGTTTCAGGCGTTAACGTTTGGTCTTTCTGAAAGAGAAAAAGTGATGATACGTGCCGCCTGTTTATGCACTCTGTTTGCCCTGATCAGCCCGGTGCTCTGTGCCGCGCCGGTTACCTATGCCATTACCCCCGATAAAACGTCGATTGGCCTCTCGTGGCGTGCCTTTGGACATGACTTTTCGCAGGCCAGGCTGCAGGGCGTGACAGGCATGGTTACGCTTAATCCTGATGAAGATCGTGACGATCGTATTGAAGTGAATATTCCGGTGGGAACGCTGGTCGCCTCGAACAGCCTGTTAACCTGGCAACTGAAAAGTGATCTGTTTTTTGATGCAGAGCGCTACCCGCAGATTCATTTCGTCAGCAGTCGCGTGGCTGCGCTGGGTGACGGTAATTACCGGATTTTTGGCACGCTGACGGTTAAAGCTGTCAGCCGGCCTGTGGTGATGCTGGCCTCGCTGGACAGCGGGAAGACCCTCGATCCTGCCTCTCGCTTGCTGGCACTGCATGCTTCCACCGCCATCTCTCGCTCCGCCTTCGGTATGGATCGGCTGGTCGGGGTGGTTGACGATCGGGTAAACATTGCGCTTAAGATTGCAGCGCAGGTCAGAGAGCTGCGCTGACCGTCACCGCTGCGCATGCCGCCGGGTTACGTAAGCGCTGCCTGTAATGCTTCAGCGGCAGACGCCAGCTGCGCTGAGGGGTTGCGGCCAGTCAGTACATATTGATAACCGTCGCGCGTCCACCAGGCCAGCTGCATGCCGTGACGCTGTTCGCGGGCAATCGGGTTCGTGTCGTGCGATGCGGGCGAGATACAAAGCGCCATCGGGCCATAATCCGCATGCAGCCAGGCGATCTGCGCAATTGACGTCCGTTCGTAGCGCAGGATACGCACCATTTTCAATTCAGCCCCTGCTATGCGCAGTTGATTAAGCCTGCCAGAGACACTCCGCCAGCGCGGCGCTATACAGTAAACAGCTCAGCACTGGTTTCTGTTCGATAAAAAAAATTATTTTTTATCCGCCTGCCATGCCGAATCAGATCAGCACGTTTTCCACCTGACAGAAGCGCCTTTCCGTCAGTGAGATTACTGCAGCTTCCGCAATCGCCTGTGCCCTGAGGCCATCTTCCAGACCAGGCAGATCCCCAACCTGCTCCCCGTTCAGCGATCGGATAAATGCATCCAGATGAGCATAATAGGTTGGCTGCACCCGGCTAAACCAGTCTGGCAGCAGCCCAGGCTGCTGAATCTGCGCGCCCTGATAACAACTGACTCCGCGCTGTGGCTGAGAGGCCGATTCCAGCATGCCGTCTGCCCCCATCACACTGATGCGTTCGTCATAGCCATAGCCGGTGCGGCGGGCATTATCGAGCTGTGCCAGCGCTCCGCTCTGCAGGCGCAACAGCAGCGTGCTGGTGTCCACGTCGTCGAATTCGCCGATCGAAGGCAGTGCCAGCGCGGCCCCCATCGCCGCCACCTCCGTCACCTCCTCTTCGGTCAGCCAGCGCAGGAGGTCAAAAAAGTGGATAGCCTGATCGCGCATCTGACCGCCGGACGCCTGAAGATAGGCCAGCGGCGGCATGGCCGAAGAGCGGCAGACCATCTGGATCAGTTCCGCCGCGCCAATTCGCCCCTGGCGGAGTTGTTGCTTAAGCTGCTGATGACTGACATCGAAACGGCGATTAAACCCCACCGTAACCGGCACGTTGTAAGGGAGAACGTTAGCCACGGCCTTACGGGCACGCTCAAGAGAGAGATCGACCGGCTTTTCACAGTAGATTGCTTTACCGGCGCGAGCAGCGGCTTCAAGCAAATCCGCATGCGTCGGCGTCGCGCTGGCGATAAGCACCATGTCAATTTGCGGATCGTTTATCGCTTCAGTTACGGACGCGGCTCGGGCAGCAAAGCGCGTCGCAAATGCGGCGGCGCGTGCGGGCTCCGCATCGGCTACCCACACCAGTTCAGCCCCGGGATGTGCCTGAAGATTAGCCGCATGAACTTCACCAATAAAGCCACACCCGAGCAGGGCAACGCGTTGCTTTTTATTCATTATTTGAACTCCATCATAGTCCGGCAGAAAGCTGCACCGGCAGGATAACGCGGCGTTTTACACTGACGGCATGGTGTTTTGAGGTGTTTACCTCAGAGGAGAGCGGCATGTCGCTGAAAGAGGTCGCCCTGCGGGCAGGTGTAGGGCTGGCAACCGTGGATCGGGTGCTTAATGAACGGGGTGGCGTTGCACCGGAAACGGTTCACAGGGTACTGCAGGCGGCACGCGAAGTCGGGCTCAGGCGAATTCTGCCTGAGGAGCATCGTCATCCGTGGCAGATTGAACTGCTGCTAAGCAGTAACGATTCGTTTTTCTTTAAGCAACTGGCGCAGGATTTTACTGCGGTCGCCTCGCATCTGGGCTACCGCCGGTTAACGCTGCATCGCACTTTTGTCCCGGAGGCGCAGCCTGAACGGCTGGCAAAGCTTATCAGGCAAAGCAGTGCATCGCGGGATGGATTAATTGTTTTTGCCCATGAACATCCGGCTATTTATGAGGCGCTTAGCCACTGCGAAACGTGTGACGTGCCGGTGATCTCGCTGGTTACTGATTTGCCCGGTGCTGCCCGGCTCTGCCATGTGGGAATTAATCAGTTGCAGGCAGGACGTACTGCGGCTCAGCTGCTGGGCAAAATGGTGCATCAGCCCGGCGAGGTGTTGATGGTCAGTGGGCACCAGGACTACAGCGCGCATCGTCAGCGCATTGAAGGATTTCGCGAACTGATAACCAGTCGGTTTCCTCATCTGCAGCTGCGCGATGTTCTGGCCGCTCAGGAAAATCGCGACACTCTTAGTAAGTTGCTGGAGAAGCAGCTGATTCAGAGCGGGAATCTGCGGGGAATTTACAACACCGGGCTGGGGAATACCGAAATCGGACAGGCGCTGGCACGGCATCGCCAGCTTAACCAGTGCGTCTGGGTCACCCATGAGCTTTACGCCACGACACGCACGCTGATGGCGCAGCAGAGCGTTGCGCTGACGCTGGATCAGAATACCCGGCAGCATGCTCAGCTGGCGGTACAGCTGATGCTGAATTATCTGGAGCAGAAAGTGAAACCCGATGAGTATGCCAGTGGAAAAGTAGACTTCATGATTTATACCGCAGAGAACCTGGCGTGAGCAGATTGTCCGGTCAACGCATGCACCTGGTGCCGCCGGTTACACGCTAACGTTTTCGCTACAGAACCCCGTCTTCAGTCACTGAAAAGGCGCTGAAAAAACAGGCTGCGAACGTTGATTGGGCATCACATTTACTGCAGCCATTCAGAACCGGCAGGCGCTTCAGAACAGTAAACTGCGCCTCTAACCAGTTTTAAAAACCACCATTAATATAAATATTAAAATATAAATCTATATATCATCTAATTAATCATTTAATGTTCCACTGCCATCCACGATTGCTATCATCGCCCCGAATCCGTCAGGCGAAGCCATGCAGTAGCGACCAGAGCAATAGGTGAGCTTAGCAGTCAGATAGCTGAAGAGGGAGAGCCGTGCTGATACGACAGGCAGCTAAACAATAAAAGCCGGTTTCGTGTAAGAGTTGATACATATCAAACCTGACCGGGTTTTTATCGTCAGAATTTTACTACGTTTCACTTTCTGACGGTGCGGTGCTAAATTCTCATCGGTTTAAGGCAGGGTAAGGTGCAGCGCCTGAAATATAATCGGCTCTGCCTGACGATTAACCTGAATTTATCCCGCGTCAGTAACGGTGCCTGACTGAATAATGAGAGCCTGGTTTGGAACACGATTTATCTCCGGTGCGAACCACCACAGAAAGAGTATTGCACGCTGTTATTTTTGAAGTCGTGGCTAATGTTCTGGTCTTTATTATTCTGATTATTTTTGCTTCTGCAGCGCCTGCTCAGTCGGCACTGTTAACCATAGTTTCATCAACGCTGGCGATGGGATGGAACTATCTGTTCAACCTGATGTTTGACAGCATACAGTTGCGAACCGGATTTAAAAAGGACTGGCGAATAAGGTGCGTGCATGCTGTGCTGTTTGAGGCTGGCCTGTTATTAGTATTGATACCCTTTGCCGCATGGTGGCTGGATATTACCCTATTCGCCGCGCTGAAACTGGAATGTGGACTGGTACTGTTTTTCCTGATTTATGCCTATCTCTTCAACCTGACATGGGATTATGGCAGAGTAATGCACATAAAAAAATCAGATAAAATCAATGAATTACATTAACCCTTCAGAGGGATAACCTTTCGCTTAGCCGGATCTGTGCGGCGTCAGATGCAACAGGCCGCATCTGATCGCACCGATGCGCAAGGACATACGTATATCTGTTGTCAGGAACAGGGTTATTTACCTGGCAGCATTGATATAAGAGCGAGTCAGCTTGGATAAAGTTAAGACCGCGCATAAGCTCATTTTACAGGTTAACGTCAGCAAAATATTATGAACAAAGTCTACTATCTGAATAAGTTAAGGAACTGCCCGTCAACCGATATTCTGGATATCGTGACAAGCTATATGCGGAAAAAACTGCCTTCTGACGATATCTCTTCATTTGATGGCGCCTACGATCATCGTAAAGCCGAATTAATCATGAATGAGACTTATACCGAAGTGCCTGCGGAAGTCTGGCGATTAGTTTGCTGAATCTGAAATAAGGAGAAAACATTAACATTAATACGTTATCCGCTGAGGATTGACTGTCCTGCAGATTATCCCTTTTGGTCTTAGGGTACGTCGCGCAGACTGATATTTTCCAGCAGGCGTAATGTATCGATAAGTCAGAGCATCACCCTTTCATGCAGTGATGCTCTGATATTATTCAGACACGGATATCAGAAGTGATATGACAGGCCGACAAGGCCACTGTAATCCGTTTTGAATTCACCACCAAAACTGCTCTCTACTTTCGCATTCAGTGAAAGGCCAGGCGCAATAATGCCTTCCAGCCCTACACTGCCACGATAACGGTTATCTGACCAGGCGCTGTATTGCCGGTTTGACTGACGATCGGAGAGCGTGGTTGTGGAGCCATTTTTGCCAGGTGAATACTGATAGGCCAGACTGGCGCTGACGTTAATATTCGGCATTAATGCACCCAGACCGCGTTTCTGCACCATGAACCCGCTGCTGGTGAAGTAAGGTGTGGATGAACTTAATGAAACTGACGCATCCTCCCCTTTCAGGGTATAGCCGGACATGACACCTGCGGTTACACCAACAAACGGTGAGATAAACAGGGTATCGTCAGCCAGCGCAAACTGATAGCCGGTGCGCAGGCTGCCAGCCAGCATATGGCTGTCCTTTTTCATACCGTTAATATTTAAAGCAGGATCCAGCGTTATCTCCTGATTGAGATACATATAACGACTGGTCGCATCAAAGAACCATCCCGCATCAGACTGCCAGGAGTAAAACGCACCGACGGTAGCCAGTCGATGCTTTTCATGACCCTCCCCTTTTACCTCACCCTGCGTATAGCTGGCACTGATACCCACTGTTTGCGTGTCGCTGCGGGTATCCCAGCCCACATTCAGTGTCTGCTGGTTGACGTCGAGTCCAAGAAAATGCCCTTTTTTCTGCTCAATGGTTGCCCATGATCCGCTGCTTTCTGGCGAAGCACGCAGGCTATCGGTACGGTTATACAGCTGGCTGACTGCTTCACTAAAAATATACTGGCGTGATGCCAACAGGGCGCGCGTATGCTGAATCAGTGGCAGGTTATCGTAAACCGTGAACCAGTCATCCGGGTCGAATGCCGGTTTTTTGGCTTCTTCTGCTTTCGCTGCTTCCTCTTTGGCTTTTTCTTCAGCTTTCGCTTTTGCTTCAGCCTCTGCTTTAGATTTAGCGTCCTCCTCTGCTTTCGCTTTCTCAATAGCAGCTTGCTCTGCAGTTGCATTATCTTCTGCCGATGCATCTGGTGCTGGCGTCGGTTCCGGCTCAGGCGTGACTTCTGGTGCCGGCGCTGGTTCTGGCTCCGGGGTAACTTCCGGGGCGGGTGCTGGCGTCGGTTCCGGCTCAGGCGTGACTTCTGGCGTCGGCGCTGGCGCTGGCTCCGGAGTAACTTCCGGGGTTGGTGCTGGCGTCGGTTCCGGCTCCGGCGTGACTTCTGGCGCCGGCGCTGGTTCTGGCTCCGGGGTAACTTCCGGGGCGGGTGCTGGCGTCGGTTCCGGCTCCGGCGTGACTTCTGGCGCTGGCGCTGGCTCCGGTGTAACTTCCGGGACGGGTACTGGCGTCGGTTCCGGCTCAGGCGTGACTTCTGGCGCTGGCTCCGGGGTAACTTCCGGAGCGGGTACTGGCGTCGGTTCCGGCTCAGGCGACTTGTTACTTTCCAGCACCCACAAAACACGGTCGTTATCGTCTTCCACCTGATAATTTGGGGTGTAAACGCTAAAACCGCTGTAGCTATCTGCAAAGGAGAAATAGCTGTGCGACGTGCCAGCGGGTGCATCAACCATCACAAGATCCTGTGTCAGCGCAACGTTCTCTTCACTCCCGATTAGCAGACTCACATCCAGCAGGTTGTGGCCACCAGTCAACGCGTTTTTTACAATCAGTTTGTCGCTTTCAAGGGTGGAGGGCTTAACGCCTAACATCAGATTTAACCCGGTCGCATCCAGCGTATCGATATTAAGCGTTTTGGCGCTCCAGGTGCCTGAAGGCACCATTGAAAGTGTTGACCCACTTTTCGCCAGAAGTGAACTGACATTACTGTTGCCGGTCATCGTCCAGTTCGCATTGGCATCCAGCGTCATAAGACTACTGCCTGTTGATGTCACTGCCCCCTGGTAGTTAACCTTTCCAAGGTAAAGTGAGGCGTTATTGGCCAGTTGAACATCACCTTCCACTTCACTGGCGGGCAGAAGTGCCAGTGCATCCGCACTGCGCACCGGCTGACTGCAGGAGACATCATCTGAATAAATTGCAGAGTAGCAACGCCAGCTCTTTTCACCCGCCAGCTGGCTGTCGTTGTAGCCAAACGAAAGTGTGGCCGACTCAGCAGCGGTAATGCTGGCTTTGACACCGGCATATTCACCCACCTGAAAATGTGCACCTGACCCTACGTTGATCTGGTCGGCTTTAAACAGCGATGTGTTCCAGTCATCATCAATGACAACACCACCCGCATGTGGGACCGGCTGACCAGAAAGAATAGTGGTGCCATTTTCGACACTCAGGTTACCGTTTAAATTCATCCCTCCGGTAAGCGCTGTAAGCGTCGAAGCTTGTTCAGAAAGAATATTGACATTCATCACGCCATTCAGCACATTTCCAAGGGTTTCGCCCAGAAAGCCGCGGAAAACCTGGCCGTTTAACTGGGTCAGGCGGTAATTAACCGCTTTATCCAGGTCTGTACCCAGGTAGGTCCATTCCGAGGTCGTCTTTTTAGACTGGGGATAATAGGTATATTTGCTTTTCTGAAGTTGAAAATACTCAGCAGGTTGGTTCACTTTTTTATAATAATAAATTGACCCAGGCGTACCGTTACGGTTATTAGTATCAAGAGTGTTAATGACAATATCTTTAGAATGATAACCATTGATATTGACCGTAGACGCCTTCTGACTATGGTTAACCAGACGAGCACCACTGTCAGTGTGATTGATTTTAATGAAGTTAACAGTATTACCATTTACATCTAAACGGCCACCGCGGTAGCCAAAGAAGATCTTGTCTGTAGCTACCTGATTTTCATCATTCAGTACAACGGTTGGCCGACCGCTGACCAGGGTGACCGAAGAGAAAGCCTGTTTGTTGCCTGAGCTATCAGCTTGCTGATCGAGGATGACTGTACCCTCACCCACATTCAGCGAACCCGGGTTTTTACCCACGGCGTTGATATGCAGTGTACCTGCGCCAATTTTATGCAGGGCATCGCTTGCCAGGCCATTTACCTGCCACAGGACCTCTTTGTCCGCGTCAACCTCAATACCACCGCCAGCCCAGGTCGCATTGACGCCAGCAGCAGACGCGACAGTGTAATCATTTGAAAACTGAAGTTTGCCAGCACCCATGTTGATAGGTGTATTCAGGGTGATCAGTCCGCCAGCACCGTTGAAGCGAAGATCTTTGGTGGCATCAAGTTCTGCATTGGTGGCGGTAGAGGGCGCCGCTGACGCATAGGTCGAATTCAGGCCCGCCCATGACCAGGAGGAACCATATTGTGTGATCGCGGTATTGTCCCAGAAAATCGTGCCTTTACCTGCCAGATCGACGACATCAGGCGAGGTATTGGCAGCAACGGTTTTTTGAATAAAACCATCAGGAACATATGTCCAGATACTGGTAGTACCATAAACATTATCAGTTACGACTATGCCGTATAGCACGCCGCCAATCTTCCAGGCCTTATCTACCTCATCGTAAACCATAATCGGACTACCACTATCCCCACTCATCGTGCCAATTGAGAGAGGCGAAGTAAGGGCATTGTCCGGTCCATAACTGGTACCACGCAGGTTTCCCGATAAGCGCTTTATAGTGCCAGCGTTGATCGTTCCTCCGCTCACCCATTTATAGGCACCACTGAGTGTAATTTGTTCGGTCTGATCTTCACTGACCTGGCTTTGAGTACCACCGCCAATACGGGTAAACCAGGAATAGCGAGAAGCATCCCCTTTTTGCATCTCAGTTTTTTCAATGGCATCAACAGGTGAGGCATCGGTAACGACTTTGTTCAGACGTGGCAGATGAAAGTCGACAGAAGGTGATTCATTACGATTGATCAGCTTGTAGGTGGCGCCATACTGGGCACCTTTGCCGAATGCCACCGACTGATAACCCGTATTGTGCTTTGCACTGGCTACATAAGAGGGCGCGACCAGAGTACTGTAACCATAATTAGCTACCATACTGAAATCGGGCATAGCAAAGTCAAGATAACCCGATAATGTACCGTCTTTTTTATAGACAGGCACATCTGTCAAACCCACCGAATAGCTACCGAGGTTTTCAGCAAAATCACGATACTCCTGTACATCAATATCGTGACGCATTATACCTGCATACGATCTTGTGCAGATAAAAAAGGTACAGCACAGCGCTACACTTCCAAAGTGTTTCAATAGATTACCCTCACGAAAATATTATTATTTAAGAAGCTTCCGCTAATTAAATAAAGAATATCACCAGGGTCAGCATGTGTTAAAACTGAGTTTGTCTCAGACATTGATCTGAATCAATAAATCGAGGTCGATTTCTGAAAAAAACAAATTAAGTTATTGTTTTGCAAAGGTGTAAAAAACAAAGCTCATATTAGAATGAATATTAACTATTAATGAAATCGTTAACAATAATCAGTAGATCACTGGTAATAAAATAAGAATAAAATAAAGTCGCAAACCACAAAAAGATAAAATTTTTATATTCCTGCTGGGACATAACAATACATCAGCAATACTTCGTGATCTTAACTTCAAAATAGCCTTCATTTTACGTTCTGAAAATTGATGACTGAAAACAGAATTTCGCTTATTTTTTGAACCAGCCTGTGGGCAACAGTAAAGATAAGAACGTGCTTTTTGGTGACTGAAAGGCGACAGGTGCCCGGAACAGACTGTATGTTCAGAGCACCTGAAAGAGAAGGTAAAGTAAGTATCCTGAATGTTCTATATGCATCCCGGCGTTTAGTACAGATGCATATTTTTACTTACCCGATATCAGCTAACCGGCGGGTTACTGTGGATGATCCCGATGATACAGAGCCCATTGCTCAATTTTCTCTCCAGAGGGCAACAGACAATAGGTCACTGCGCCAGAGGATGATTTCTCATTTAACTCCTGTCCTCCACGCTGAAGACACCAGACACTCGCCGGGTTGCGCATCGCGAGGCGTTGGGAATCCTCAGCATGGTGTGTACAAGCGGTAAGACTCAGCACGACCAGCATCAATGAAATCCCATTTAACCTGTTTACTAACATCATAAATTGTTCTCCTGACCATTTTGGATAAATTACGTCAATTGAATGGTAATGAATTGAGTGATCTCATGCCCTTCATACTTATTCTATAGGACCTTTTTCAGTCTATAGTAACAAACAGGCTATTTTGTAAGCGCGATTGTTAATGATATATCTCAATAATATTAGCGTAACCATTATAGGATGCCGTGGCTAAACTCGCTCTCAACAAACGAATCCTGACCCCTTAAGTAACGCACTACGGACAGCCATAATTAAGAGATGAGATATAAATCCTGCTGCAAAATCTTTAACCTTTCATTATCAAATCACACCTGGTATTAACAACGATAATAAACGGTTTTTAGAAATTTTAAATCAGTAAAGATCTGGTGTATAAATGAGAGGTTAGCCCGTAAATAATCTCAGAGGATCGTTGACAGGTTATCGTGAATATCTTTCAGGGTAAAAAGCCCAATCACAGGGAGAAGTCGATGAAAAAATCATTATGGATGCTGGTAGTACTGCTTTATGCAGGTTCAGCTTACGCTCGTCAAAATGTCACTGTCGCCGAAGCAAAAAGAATGCATGACAATAATAATGTATCTCTGACGGGAACGATCAGCGGACGAGCAGATGACGATCATTACTGGTTACGGGATTCAACTGGCAGAATTCGTGTTGACATTGATGATGATGGAGACGATGACGATGATTATTTGATTGGCAAGAAATTACGCATTACCGGTGATGTTGATCGCGATGATGGCCAGACTGAGATCAATGTCAATCATGTCTATATTCTTAACTGACTATTATATAATGCAAAGCCAGCTAAAGCGCTGGCTTACAAACTCATTCGTCTTCAGAATTATTTAAAACTAATGGGAAACTCTCCCGTATAAATCGAACCATCGTCTTTAAAAATATTAAGCCTAGCCCTGTTATTATCTATTTTCATTTTTTTTGTCGATCTCACGAGACTGAAATCTGAACTGCTATGAGGTTCAATCATCATATCAAGTCCGCTTACGGCTTCAAAAAACCCATCCTTGTCATTGACAAAAATGCTATTAAAAAAGATGTAGTGCCCGGAATTGTTAATACAGTTAAGAGAAGTGCTAATTCCTGATACCCTGCATGAAACATTTTTCATCGCTGTGGGTAATGTATCTTTAAGGGCTATGGGTCTGTAGACAATTTTGAGCTGTGTCTTCATCGACATCACGATCTTTTTCTTGTCTGAAGGAACCGACGGTGTAGCGGGCGTCTCGTATATATTTATCCAGTACAATGTCTCCCTGTCCGCAGGAAGTGCGTGACCATTGTAAATAATTTTTACTGACTTAATTTCGCTCTCAGACAGCCGGAAGATAGGGGGAATAATAACATAAGGGGCGTCTTTATCCTGAGTGAGATTTTCCGGATCACCTTTATCTATCCAGGTCTGGACAAGCACTGGATATTTATTGGTGTTGACTAAAATTAATGAACGATCTGTATTATTCTGATTAAAGATCACACGGGTAGCATTGGCCAGTATGCCGGCATCAGAATAGAAACTGATTAACGATAATATCAGGCATAGCGATTTTTTAATCATGCTTACTGCACCCTCACCCAGACATAGGCTTTCGCATCAACTTTACCCGCGGTCACTGTCTGACCCGCAATTTTTGAAAGCGTCGCAGTCAACGGAACGGTATACATACCGAATCCAGTGGCGACACTTCCCGCAGACACGGAACCATCCAGTACAGAATACCAGCCTGCATCATTACCGGCCGCGCAACCCGATGTGGTGCAGTTGTTCCATCCCAAAAAGTTCATGCTGCTTCCTGTCGTTGTGTTAGCCAGCGAGATACCCACGCCGGTGGCAATATTCGTATCCGTGCCATAGCCATCGGAGAGAAGATAGCTCACGCCACCGCTGGAGTTAACCAGACCTAATGTCTGTGCAGTGACATAACTGTCATAAGGCACCTGCAGCCCCAGCGCTGTGCCACCTGAAGAAACGCCAGATACCGCAGCATTGTCGCACTCAACAGTGATAGTAAACTGACTCTGGACAGAGCTGCCATTTTCTAAAGCCTGCGTACTGATGGTCGGAAACATTACGAGTGGGGTGACATTACGCGCTACACACGTGGCAGTATGCGACAGCGTGGAAACTGGCGCGGTTCCCATACCCATAGCAATCCATCGTCCGGTTCCCCAGGTTGAGTAATTGGTAGCAGAATCCGAGCCTATAGGATCGGTTTCAATACCCGGACCTTTAAAAGTCACATAACCGTTTGGCTGTATACAGGTATAACTCGCAGTACCTGTCGACGAAGCCATGCCCGTTAGTGGATTACTGGCGCTGTAGCCACAGTAGTTACTGGATCCTTGTCCAGGAAGCATACTAATTCGAATCAGACTGGCGCGAATGGCACTAAAGTCTTTTACGCGGATTTGAATTTTGCTACCTGAGGTTGCGTAGCTCGTAATGGGATATTGTTGCCAGAAGCGCGTAAATTCATTCCCGGAATTAATATGGGTAAGCTTGATACCTACATAAGGAAAGTAAGTGGCAAAATAGTTTTGATAACCATCTGTGCTGCCAAGATCAAAATAGCCACCGACCCTGTCATCACCGTTAGTGGCGAAAACCTCGTAGATACTGCCTGCATCAGCCAGATCGCATTCATAAAGAACCAGATCCTCACTGCTGTATCGTGAAGCAGAGGAAACTCTGAATACGGAGGTCGCAAGTGGCGTTCCAACAGGCTGCAAGTATGTGCTGGTTATATTGACATTACCCAGACCTATACCGACACCACAACTGTCACAACCCGCATCAGTATAATTAATGCGGGTACAGGTTGCATGAGCGGGTGCCAGAAGCACTGACATCACAAAACTCACTGAGAGAACCAGCCTGATTAAAAAATTCATTTGCAGTTTCCTTTTAGCCGGATCAGAGCATCATTCTGATTAACTTCAGGTATTTTATAAAAAAGATGACAGGCGTTTTGAGCCCCCCATTTGATGGTCAGCGTATCACTTGTACTGTCATTACGTACCCAGGCCTGATTGCCCTGCCCCAGCATACCCACAATTTCCTCCCGGGAATTATAGATATTTGCACCCATAGGGATCGACTGGTTTGCAACAATATCAATAAGCATTGGGAAGCCTTTTGTTACGCTGAATTTCACTCTCAACATTGCGCCGGCATAAGCTGCGACGCGTCTGCTGCTATTTTTTATCTCCGCATTGCTATCCATGTTGGATGAATCCAGCGCGATGGTGCTGTATTTGTAAGGTGTTAAGGCCGGGGTTAACGCATAACCAAAGCGATCGACAACAGCATTCTGTGTTCCTACAACTTTTGCTCCTTTTGCGCCCTTCGCCTCAATGAGTGCAAAGGTATCACCGACATAAGGCCCTAACGTTAATCCACCACGATGAAGGACAGCAGCGCCCTGAATACCGGCAGAACCCTGGGTATAATTTTTGGACTGAGAGACAGAACCCTGCATCGCACCATAAGCCGTATTAGTCTGGGCTGTAGCACCAAAGGTGTTCAGGCTGTCAGAACTGCGTGCATAGGTGATGCCGTAGTTAACAAGCTGGTCTGTGCCTGCAACGCCTGATAGGGTTGACTGAAGCGTACTCCCCTGACCATTCTGATGATTGATCGTAGTACTCAGGGTATTTCTTCTGTCCATACTGAATGGAATACTCACGCTCAGAGTGCTTAATACCTGACGCTGAGAGGTGTAGTATTCCTCCACATAGTTGTTATATCCACTATTGGTATAACTTCTGTTGCTGTAGCGTGTTTTAGAAACCGAAGCATTGACAGAAATACCATTTTCAAATTGTTTGCTGTATCCAATCTGATATTGAGTGTCACGTTTTCGGCCATCCCTGTATTGCTGAGAAGACCCTGAGATCCAGACATTGCCCCACTCTTTCAAAGACTGATTAAGCGACAATTCAAGCCTTGAAGATTGATTCAGCGTTGAAGATACCCAGCCATCATTATTATCTTTATGCGCTTTTCTGATGTTTAAAACATCCGTCAGATCCCGGTAACCACTGGTAGAATACCGGTAGCCAGCTATCGACACCGTTGTATCGGTAGGAGTGAATCGCTTACTGTAGGATAAATTAAACATCCATCCTAAATAATCTTTATCCGGAAGTGATGCATGTGAAAATGTAGAGCCTATCCCTATAGCACCCAGCTGGCTGGAATAAACGCCACCCACACGACCGGCCTGATAGCCGTCTGCCATTCGGTTGGCTAGGTTAACAGTGATGTTGTTGCTGACACCATATTGCAGATTTAACTCACTGAAAGGATCATCGTCACCAACATACCTTGAACGGCCAAGCGTCGCAGAATATTTGATTCGTCCAGGTCTCACAGATTCAGGAACAGCAGAGAAAGGCACTGTATAAATATTTTTGCTACCATCAGCCTCTGTTACCGTAACTTCCAGATCTCCGGAGTAAACAGTTGGAAAGAGATCGTTAATGACAAAACTGCCAGGCGCTACAGTTGTTTCATAAATGACAGCCGAACCCTGACGAACCGTCACTTTGGCATTACTGCGGGCAATGCCACGAACAACAGGTGCATAACCTCGCTGAGAGTCAGGTAACATCCTTTCATCTGAGCTCAGAGATACGCCTCTGTAGCCCATACCTGAAAAAAAGGATCCACTGGTATAGCTATCACCAATAAGCAAGGTACTTCTGAAAGGAACAATGGCTCGCTGGATATAGGCGCGGTTACTGTGCCAGCGAGTACTGCCTGGGTTACTTGCAACAAAAGAGCCTTGCTGTCTGAATTGCCATAACCCTAAATTGACGGCATTACTCAGGCCAAGCCAGGTAGAGCTGTAATCACCACTGCTGCTGTTTTTGTAATGTGAATAATATTGGTTGAGATTATAGTTAGACACCAGCATCGTCTCACCTGAAACCAGCTCTTCAGGAGGAACATAACCTCTGGGTTGTTTGACCAGATCTTCATCAGGCACACTGAGCTTGATAGTCATCATGCTCAAATCGATATTAACATCCGCATGAGGAACCAGCGCATTTAATGCCTGACAGCCTTCCGCAACAGGGACCTTTTTATCATTCTGAAGTGATTTTATAGGAATCCTGTTAAGCTGTTCCTGTGTGAAACAGATCTGTTCATTTTCTTTAACAATAACATTGCCATGGAAAATCTGAACACCATTGAGTTCTACATCAACGTTATAATTTCCGGGCCGGACTTTATTTGAGCTTAAGTAATTGGCAATGTCATCAACAGGCAGTCCACTTCCTTTCAGAAGGCCTTCATCAAATTCGTATTCATTTTTTTTTGGATCTTTATCAGCCAATGACACATCTGCATTCTCCGCCAAAGCCCTGTAAGGAGAGATAATGATCACTAACAAAATCAATAACTTAAATTGAGGTGACATATTGCCTGCTTTAGCTATTTTTTATTTATAACTTTTGAATTAACTACACCGTAATCATTGACATAATTAAGCTTAAGACTTAATGCTGCTGAGTCCTTTAAGCATGTCGTTCGGACCTTTTGTTCACTAAACGGCGCAACCATAGGTATCTTGCTGATAGCGTAACGACTGGTTCCGGCAGTCATTTCACCCGATGTTGAGTTGAGATAATAAGGAGAATCATTTTTAATAAAAATTTCACAATTTTTATTTTCATATCTGTAATTGATATAATCAAACATCTTCTCCGGAGATATACTCAGATTACCCGGTCTCAGTAAAATCTTCATCGTATTGGTAACTGCAAGCACTATTTTATTTTCATTTTTGTTACTGCTGCTGACGCCCGGAATCTGAGTAAAATGAAGATAAAATAACTCTTCTCTATCTGACTGCGTTTTACCACCGGTATACAGCATATTCACCAGATGATCTTCTTTGGCATTTATTTTAAAAACGCCAGGAGAGATAACAAACGGAGCCTCTTTTTTGTTGTTAAAAACAGCGTCACTTTCTTTTGACGTCCATACCTGTGTGATATAGGGAAACGGATCAGTATTAGTAAACTTGAGAGATTTTACATCCTGTTTCGGATTAAAAATGACGCGCGTACCCTGCATTACAACACTTGAATAAGCGTTTAAAGACAAACAGCACACACATAAAAAAATTATTTTGTTTATTTTAGCATTGATAAACATCATTAAACCTCATTGAGAGAAGGGCATAAAAATGCCCTTCTTAGTTTCACTAATTAAATATTACTGATAGCTGATTGCGTACTGAGCAGAGGCAAGAACGGTACCAGCAGTAACAGATGCTGCTTCTGCAAAATAGCGCGCGGTCAGTTCCTGAGATGCTGTTGTGCTGTCAGCAGCCTTGGTAAAGGCTGAAGTATTTACACTTTGACCACTAACAAATTTCAGTGGTGTTGATGCATCAGAGTCCAGCAGCTGAATGGAAACATTACCCGCTGTTCCGGTATTTCCCAGATTGCCGTTAGAGGTAATGTCATTACCTACAAACACGGTTTTGATTGATGCTGCATCTGCTGCACAGTCAGTAACGTTGACAGTAAATGTTGTTTCTCCGGCAGTACTGCTTGCAGTGGCTAATTTACTTGCCGCGACAGTAGGAAGAAGAACAACCGGGCCAGCGCTGCTTCCATTTATGTTAACTGAACAAGTCTGAGTGCTGACTTCGCCCTGAAAGTGCACAGTATTGTCTGACGCTGCGTTTGCATAAACTGAAAAAAGTGCCATGGCAGTGACAAGCGCTTTAAGTTTCATTTGAATCTCCTGATGAATATTTTTTTAGTTGAGCGTTTTACTACGTTATCTATTTTCCATATCAGATAAGTTATTAGCCACTGATTTATTTATTATAAACCCAGAGATAATAATTTAATTATATCAATGACTTATAAAAAATTAAAATAAATAAAATTGTCTATCTATATGTATTTTAAGGGTATTTTATAAATAAGCATTAATAGCGAAAAAAAGTATCATTTAATAATGATTGTTTATTTTGCATGTTAATTCAGCGTATCTCCCAAAATAAACAACCTCTCGCAAATATTTTATTTAAAATTTTTTAACATTAACGAATTAAACATTCAAAAATTGCGGGCAAACACAAATAAAATTGTGTTTTCAAACATGAATCAACGTAAAGAAGTCAACCCCTATAGTCAATAATCAGTAAACGAACTATAAATTCCGTCAGGAAATGAAATAAATCCGTTAAGATTATACTCATTCTGACCTCCTTACAGCCTACCGATACGTACTCATCAGCCATCCTGGACCCTAAACTGGCTACTTTTATTTTAAAAGAGTGATTATAGGAACGGCTAAAATTTCATTTATATATACTTCAGGCATGCACAATGAGAGCAGTGCACTACATATCTTCGCCGTGGCCCCACCAGCAGATAAAGAGTATCTGAAGCACATTGCTTTGATAGACCACATGCATCTATACATGAGGCCTATCCCAGCGACTGTGTAACTGGAGAGATACCATTATTTAGCCTATTCACTAATTAATCGTGTTTTAGCTAAAATTCATGTCTGCATCTCATTTCGTTATCTGATTCTTCGTTATCCCACCGTTACTTAGGGGCAAACAAAGTGGGTTAAAATGGCTAAAATAAAAAACCGGAAATTTGTAAATTATGCTGAAATCAGACAACCCGATTAAGCATCGGTGACTCAGCCTTCATTGATGACGCCGTTGTAGAGCTCGAGCAGAGAGAGATCATTAATAAAAGCGTTGAATTCTTTATCACCTTTTAGTACAAACTTTTTCATTATGTTATATTTATGTGCATAAATAGTTTTACTGGATAAATTGAGCCTTTTTGCAGCCTGACCTACGCCATAGCCTTTCTTTAAAAAGCTAAGCACCTGAAGCTGTACAACAGTAATGTGTGCGAAGTTGCAGTTCAGACAATCTGAGGGTAAGTATCCTCTTTCCCTTCCCTCCGTAGTGAGTAAAACCTCTGTAATCCTTTCAGATATGACGCGCACAGAGTCTTTACGTGAAAACACAATCAGGGATTGATAGCAAACGGGCAACTGACTGGTGATAATTTCATCTCTGTTGTCAACAAAGACGATTATCGCGCTACCCGGCTTCCGGTTACGATATGCCGGATGACACATATATAATCGCCATTGAGAAAAATTGATCAGGATAAGATCGGCCTTTGGTAAGCTATCGTTTATCGATCCTGTTAAAAATCTCACATTAACATCAGATAACAGAGCGCCCTCAATCATCTTTGAGATGCCCAGTTTGAAGTAATAGTTTCCATCAGTACAAAATACGTTTAAATCCATTTTTTCCCTTGGGCATCTCAAAAGTTCAAATTACAGACTATGTAAATTTGCCGTTAACCAGCGTAAGCTCACCCTTTTCTTTTAGTTCTTTAAGTACTCTACAGATGGAACTTTTTGAAAGGTGCGAGCTGTTTTCAATAAGATAAAGTGCAGAAAATCTTTTCTTCAGATGTGATGGCAGTTTTTCCCATCGATTAATCAAAGAAATGACTTCATCGTGAGAGTTACTTTTTGGCAACTGGATATAGTTCATTAAATCAGAATACTTGCCTGACAAAATCGACATAGCATCATTAAACAAATCTTTTTCAAAGATCAGTCGCCATAACACGTCATACTCGATAAAACTGACTTTGCCATAATCGATTCTTTCCAGGTAAACTGGCGGTTCATCCAGTGCCGGTGCTATGCCTACAACGTATGGCGCACACAAGATGTTGAGAACCTTATTCTCACCTTTAAGTTTAAGTAAAAAGTCGCCTTCGAGGATAAACATTACGCGACGTACATTATCTTTTGTTAAATGATAGCGACGCTTACCCCTGGAAATTTCATCTGGATTAGCAATTTGTGCATAACCTGCTAATGCGTCGATAATCCTTTCATGATTTTTAGACACTCTATACATATTGATTAACTCAATGTAACTAACACAACGGTTAGTAATTAGTAGCAAAATTTGTAAAATCAGTTTGTTATGGTCTTTATTTTCCCCTGGTGTACTGCCGTTCTTTTAGCTCGCCTCCTGTTCAGAGCGTAAGGAACCCTCCAATGTAATTGGGTATAATAAAACGCTTCATATAAAACTCAACACCATAAACAGGTAAAAAGGGAGAATAAAACACCAATAAGTTTTATAACAAACAGATATCACGCCAGTAAAAGACTATTTAGTCAGTAGATTAGTTCAGAAACTTAAGCGTTATTGACAGTGTTATAACTTTTTCTATGAAAAAAAATCCCTCATTCTTATTTGGTTTTGCATGTTGTGTTTTAAGTTTTGAAAATTATCACTCAATAACAAAAAATGCAAAAAAAATTAATATTGTCAAAAATGAAATTCATTTTGGAGGCCATGTTATCAATTCGGCCATAAGCTATTTTGACAAGCATCTCCTCTTGAAAACAATTAAAACACGCCATTGCCAATTAGGATATTTAAATTACAAATGGAGATTTATTTAGATTTTTATTTTGCTAAAAAAGTAATTTACAGCACAAAACTTCAATATATTGATTGGCCATTTTATTTTCCTGGTCTGACTATTCATCTGAAAAAGAGTCTGGGCATGCTCACGTTAACAACAGAATTCAGTAATCATTGATTCACCACCGCAACAGTTAAATATTTCTCTTCTTTTTAGGGGACTTTTACATTGAGCATGTTTTTTAAAAAAACTTCGTTTTTTGTGAGTCGCAGAGAGGGTACGGCAGGGTTTGTGGTCTGGTTTACCAGAAGGCATCCACAATTAACTCATAAGAGGTAGGTTTACACCAGTTGCAATAACGTCTGTTATCTCAGACAAAAGCGCATGCCCGTTCGAGCTGCGCCCAGTGATAACGCATTTTTTGTTACTTATATTGTGCAAAATTAATAATAAACCCCAACATGAAACAGTCATTTGAGAATGTGTTTTCAAAAAAAATCAAAACTTAAAGCCTATAAACTCTGGTCTGGATTGAATTTTTACTGTAAGTTTTTTTTGCTTCGAAAGCATCGCATCTCTGAATAACCACAGAGCTGTGTGATTCTGTCTGGATTAAGTATAATTACTTTACGTACTCTGCGACTAACATTGCTACAGGCTCATCCAGAAACCTGATGCAACTCATGAGCCAAAAATAAAAAAGTAAAGGCTTCAATATCGATAACAAAATTATTTTTTCACTGATTCAACCTTCCGGGAAAGGGCGCGGTCACTTTTTAGCTTAATACTCCCGGGTTACATTAAGCATCGGGAAATTAACTTTACTAAGATAAAGTCTTAACAGTCAAAGCCAATTAAATGTGAAGTTACTATGTTAGATCATTTTCACACCGCACGGTTAGCGCCACTTTTCGCTTTAATTTTGATTATCATTTACGGGATTTACATAGCCTCACTTAAACAGGATTAGGAAAACACTTTAGCAGCAGGTTAATTACTTATTGCCGCACCAGTAAATCTAAAAGATTAAAGGATTTTTTTAGGATGTTGTTCACTACATTCTACTGATATAAGGAATTATCAACTCTATGTCACAGAGCAGGAAGCGACTTCGTGTAGGTTTATCTGATGAAAGTCCGTTCATTATTTATACTTTGCAGTCAATCCTTTCAGCCGAGTTTAATCATCTGGAGATTTATACCTACCCACCTGACACAAAGAACCTTTTACTTCGTCTGAGAGAAGATACTCCCGATATATTGATCACAGATTCCTTCTTTAGTTTTGACCGCAATGACTTAAATGGCGTCAGTAAACTTGAGGAGATTCATAAGCAGTCTTCTGACCTGAAGATTCTGGTTTTTACTGCTTCGCGAAGTCTGAACTTCCTGAAAAGAGTCTTGCAGGTTCCAGTCAGTGCGGTCGTGAGTAAGCGTGATGACATTCAGGATCTTGTTAAAGCCGTTCACTGGATATCTTCCTTTCACTCCAGTGTTTATTACTCTGAAACGATGAAAGACCTGGCACATTTAGCTTCAAATCAACCCACGCAAAATCTTTTATCCCCATCAGAAATGGAAGTTATCCGTTTGTTTGCAATGGGCCATAGCCTGATGGAGATAGCAAAAGTCCGGAGCAGAAGCATAAGCACGGTTGCAACACAAAAATACAATGCCATGCGCAAACTCCATCTCAGCACCAACACAGAACTGATCAAATATGTTTTCGCGCACGAACTTATCTAGTCTCCCGTCTGGCTTGCCCACGAAGAATCACATGAAAATGAAAACCGCTGTAACGTCACTGCTGATACTGATTTGCTGGCCTTTGTCCACATTCGCCACCAACCTGCAACAGGCGGCGCTGTCCGCGCTGAATTATGACACCGCTTTGCAAGCCGGCAGGATGACCAGTGAAGCGGATAAACAGAAATACTGGCAAGGGATGGCAGAACTGTTGCCGTCTCTGACTCTGGAGGGTAACTGGGATCGACAGGAGCAGCCCGATAAAAAGTATCAAAGCGGGGTGACCAACCACAGCTACGATCTGAGTGTCCGGCAGCCGTTATTTGATATCAGTAAATATGCGGGCTGGCGCAAAGGCGTCGCGATTGCCAACACAGCAGAGGCAGAAGCCCGTCTGGCTGAAGAGAAACTTTTAATTGCTGTCAGTGAAGCCTACTTTACGGTGCTTTATCAGCAGGAAGTTTTACAGGCATCAAAATCAGCCAGCCATAACTTCCAACAGCAACAGCAGAAACTTCAAAGCGGACTGGCTAATGGTCAGAATACGCGTACTGAACTCGATGAAGCTAAAGCCAACTATACGCTTGCTCAGGCGAAAGAGATTGAATCGGGAAATCAGTTATTACTGGCTGAAGAAAATTTTCGCCGCTTATCAGGCATCAGCCCGGATACGGTTGAGCCCGTAAACTTTCAGTGTCTTAAAAAAACACCTTATACCTCACTTGTCGATGCGATTAATGCAAGCCAGCAGCGAAACACCCGGGTAAAAATCGCCATGTTGCAGAACGATCAGGCGGATGCCGATGTGCTGGCAGCGCAGGGAGCGCATATGCCCGTCGTATCGCTCTATGCCAGGTATGGAAAAAACTGGAGTCGTAACGATGACGATGACAACGTTCTGTATGACGCCATTTTCGGAACGACATCGAAAAGTAACAACCTCCAGTATGGCGTTAACGTTTCCATTCCCCTTTTTGCTGGCGGCAGTCAGATGTCGCAATCTGTTGAGGCCGCCTATCGCCACCGGGCCGCAAAATTTTCAATTACCGAAGCACAGCGTAAAGCAGCAACCGATACGCGATCTGCCTGGCTCAGCCTGACCAGTGGCAAAGCCTTGATCCAGGCACAGAAGAATGCCGTCGACTCAGCACATGAGAAAGTGGTGTCAGTGCAGTATGGCCGGGACATGGGTTTTCGCACGGTTAACGATGAACTGGACGCCCAGCAGAAGTATTACAGCGCGCTGAAAGACCAGGCAGAAGTCCGGTTGAATTATCTCAATGCCCTGATCAATCTGGCGCAAAGTACCGGATCGCTCTCACCCGATATGCTGAATTTTTTTCAGTGTCATTAACGCCTCAATCATGAAGAAATCATAAATGGAACAGTCGCTTTTCCGCCAGGAGGCACTTGATGCAGCCAACCGGGGCAACCTGGGCATTGTGGCGCTCTACTGCCCTCCCTATCGCTGGCTGGTTATTTCTGTAGTGTTTTTTATTACTGCCGCCACAGCCCTCTTTTTCATATTTGGCAGTTACACCAAATATGAGTCCTCAACCGGTGAACTTGTGCCTGAAAATGGCATGTTAATCGTGCCTCCTGCTGTGAGCGCAACCGTCATTGATATCCCGGTTAAAGAGGGACAGCTGGTCAAAAAAGATGATGTGCTCATGGTCCTGTCATCGGAAGTTTCAACTCAAATGGGACAGACACGTCAGGTCATCGCCGAAAATCTGGCGGGTCAGCGTGAGCGCCTTCAGCAGGATCTTGCAACTCTGGCTAAGTTACACGACGTCGAACTCAAAGGGTTAACCGACACCATTGCCAGCCTGAAACTGCAGCAGGAGCAACTGAAGTTACAGCTGACACATCGCCGCAAACAGGTGGCGTTAGCAAAACTGCAGCTGGATAAACTGAATGCCATGCAACAGGCGGGATACGCCTCAAACCGTCAACTGGAAGAGCAGGAGTCTGCTCTGCTCGACAGCCAGGCGCGCTATCAGGAGTATCAGCGTCAGCTGCTGGACACATCGCAAAAGATTGTGCAGGCGGAGCAGCAACTTCATGAAATGCCGCTGGATGAAGAGAAGAAGCGCAACGATATCGAACGCCAGCTGGCAGAAAACCGTCAGTCGATGGCTGAAAATGAAGCGCGTCGATCTTTCGAGCTGCACGCGCCTAAAAGCGGTTATGTCGGCATGATCATGGTTAAAAATGGTCAGATGCTTACTGCCGGTCAGTCAGCGGTATCCATTCTTCCCAGTAATTCGAATCTGGTTGCCCGCATCATGGTGAACACGAAATCCATAGGCTTTATTCAGCCGGGCCAGCGAGTTGTCCTGCGCTACAAAGCGTTCCCCTATCAAAAATTTGGTCAGCAGTATGGCAGGGTGATCGAGGTGTCCCGCACAGCCCTTTCTCCTCAGGAGGTCACCACGCTGACCGGCATCAGTAATATTCAGGAACAGCAGTATCGCGTACTGGTTTCGCTGGATAACCAGACGATTACTGCCTATGCGCGGAATGAAAAACTGAAACCGGGTATGGCGCTGGAGGCCGACTTTATTGTTGACCAGCGTCGTCTCTATGAATGGGTACTGGAGCCGATTTTTGCGCTGGGACACAAAATTTCCATTTGATTCATAAGGTCTGTTCTGTGCTGTTATTAGAGAAACTTAATTTTAAATGGTTTAACCGCCTGCCGATGATTCGCCAGTCTCAGGCTGCGGAATGCGGTCTGGCGTGCCTGGGTATGATTGCCAACTACCATGGCCATGAGATCGACATGATCACGCTGCGCCGTCAGTTTGCCACATCGCTTAAAGGTGCCACGCTGACTGCTCTTATCGCGATGGCACAACAGCTCAATATGAGTTCACGTGCGCTGCGTGTCGACATGGAAGAGCTGTCTAAATTACGTATGCCCTGCATTCTTCACTGGGAACTCAATCATTTCGTCGTACTGAAGAGAGTACGTGGCAATAAAATCACGATTCACGATCCTGCACGCGGTGTGCGCGAGCTGACATTCAAAGAGGCTTCAACTGCCTTCACCGGCGTAGCACTGGAGCTGGTTCCCTCATCCAGTTTTGAAGTCAAAGAGGAAAAAGAAAGCATCTCGATGATGAAGCTGGTGGGAAGCGTAACCGGGGTGAAATCTGCGTTTGCCCAGGTTCTCATCCTGTCGGTCGCCCTGGAATTTTTTGGCGTATTGACCCCCTTCTTTATGCAGTGGGTGATGGATATGGTGCTGGTCTCCGCCGACTACTCATTACTGACGTTGCTTGGGGTCGGTTTTATCATGATTGCGATATTCCAGACTATTGTGACCGCTTTACGATCGTGGGTGATGAGCTGGTTTTCAAGTCAGCTAAGTGTGCAATGGACGGTTAACGTCTGTCATCACATGTTAAAACTGCCACTGGAGTGGTTTGAATCACGTCATGTGGGTGACGTTCTCTCCCGTTACGGCTCGCTCAACACCATTCAGAGTACGCTGACCACCCGCTTCATCAGTACCGTATTAGATGGGGTCATGTCGATTGTGACGGTTGTGATGCTCTTCATCTATAACGCACAGCTTGCCTGGCTGGTTATCGGGCTTTTCATCGCTTATGCGTTGCTGCGCTTTGTGGCTTACGATCCGGTGCGACGTGCTAACGAAGAGCAAATCATCAGTTCAGCCCGAACGCAGTCTTCACTGCTGGAAACGTTACGGGGTATTCAGGCGGTTAAAACCAATAACAAACAGGTTCCCCGCCTCGCGGCTTATATGAACTTTCTGGTGGACTCCACCAACAAAGGCATCGTCATACAGAAGCTGAATATTCTGTTTGGTTCAGCTCAGGGACTGCTGACCTCGGTAGGCCGGGTAATATTAGTCTGGCTGGCCGCGATCCAGGTGCTGGATGGCAATTTCTCTGCGGGGATGCTCACCGCGTTTATCAGTTTCTCCGATCAGTTTCTGAGCCGGGGTGCAGGCCTGATCAACGCTATTATCGACTTCAGAATGCTGCGTATGCACGGTGAGCGTCTGGCTGACATTGTCCTGTCAGAGACGGAAGCCAGCTCAGAAATGCATGCGGGTCTGATAAGCAATGAAATGCACGAAGATATGGATAGACCTCAGGATATCAGACTGACAAACATTTATTTTCGATATGCCCCGACAGAGCCCTGGGTTGTCGCGGATGCCAGTCTGGAAATTAAAGCCGGTGAGAGCCTGGCAATTGTTGGCCCTTCCGGTCAGGGAAAAACGACGCTGGCTAAAATCATTCTGGGTCTGCTGCACCCGGAAAGCGGCACTATCACCGTAGGTGGCATGGATATCACCCAGACCGGACTCGAACATCATCGTAACCGCATCGGCTGTGTGATGCAGGATGACATTCTGTTTTCAGGCTCCATCAGCGAGAACATCAGCTTTTTTGATAACGAACCCGACCACGCCAAAATCACCCGCGTCGCACGCCTGGCGCAAATTCACGCCGACATTATGAAAATGCCGATGAACTATCAAAGTCTGGTAGGCGATATGGGATCTTTTCTGTCGGGTGGTCAGCTGCAACGAATTCTGCTGGCACGCGCGCTGTATCGCGAACCTCAGATTCTGGTGCTGGACGAAGCGACCAGTCATCTGGATATCTATAACGAAGCGCAAATTAATAACGCAATCCGTCAGATGAAGATCACCAGAATCATCATCGCGCACCGCCCGGAAACGATCCGCAGTGCAGATAAAATTGTCCGGTTAAATAACGGCGTACTCAGCGAGGTCACGGCTGAGGAGCTATTTAGTCAGGCAGAACGGCGCGATGACGCAGAGACGACACTGGAGTAGTTAACCAGCAAAGGCATGATCCCTTTCCGGTTTCATGCCTGCTGGATCTGGTGGATCAGTATCTCTGACAGGTAAACAGATAGGAGAGCGGTCCGCCGATCAGATACGTCTTGTTATCAACCTGCGTGATATCCAGCTGCAGATACGTAGGGTCGAGCGTGATTTCTGCCAGCAGCAGATTAAACAGCGCATCCGGCGTTGTATCGTTTGTTGAAGTAATAATCGTTCTGATTTTATAGCGATAGGTATCACTATCAATTTTATGCCCTTCGCTCAACGCAATACGTCGATTCAGCGTTGTAACCTCTTCACCCGACGTCACCTGCCCGTTTAGCAACAAATATCCTGAGTTCAGGTCGATAAAACGCAAATCCTGCGAAACAGTAAACTCTGTTCTTTTAGCATCGTGGCGGCTGAGATCGTAGCGACTAAATGCTGAGCAGCGAAATGGGAGCTCGTCAGCCTGATGCCTGAAATAATTAATGCCGGCAAAAATAACCAGCAACAGGGCAGCCAGCGTTATCGTCAGAGTAAGGGTGGCGCGCCGTTTCAATTCATTCTCCAGTCAAAATAATAGAAGTTGTCGCAGGAAACGGTATGGCCACTGCTGTTAAGGTTGCAGGCGGAGAGAATCGTTCTGCCATAATTTGTGGTGGTCACAGACGTGTGTTTATCAAAATAGATGCGTCGTCCGGGCGTGCAGGATTGATTATTCTCTTTCAGAATTTCAAGAATTTGCTTATCCAGTGACTTTTGCTCAAAAACATCCAGCCCCGGTATAATCACCGCCTCGCAGCCGCCTTCTGGTTTGATGATACTCATCGTGGAACTCTTTTCAGCAGACTCACGTGCAGTGAAGTACCCGAAAGCCGTTCCCAGCAACATCAGTATGACAATCGCCGATATGAGCTGCCTGATGGTGAATGAGCGCTTTTCAGCAACCTTATCTGCAGCGGCAGGTTCAGGCTGAACGGCCTGTTTGTTCTGTACGGAAGCAGCATTCTCTTCTGGTATCTCATCTGGCTGATCTGCCGCCGTAACAAAAACCGGGGAAGCTTCGCGTTCAATTTTGATTTCGGTATTAAGCCGGATACCAATTTTTGGAATGGTGATAATCAGGTTTTCACAACCATAAGCCGCAAGCGCTCTGCGCAGAATACTCAGATACTGGTTCAGATTGCTGTTTGATCCGCGCAGCCCATACTTATCCCAGACTTCGGTCAGCAGGGTTTCGCGCGCCAGTATTTCTCCCTGGGAATTCAGTAACTGCTCAAACAGCCGGCCCGATGAAATACTCAGACTCAGCGTGTCCTGAGTAGGAATATGGCTCAGCGTACAATCATCCGAATTGTAGGTAACCTGGTCATCGATAATGTAAATCATTAAGAAATCACTGAATTTGCGCTCATTTCTGACAGTATAATTCAGCTGATCTAAAGAAGCACGAATGAGTCCTGAATCAGCCAACGCACAGAGGTGACGTTTAACTGGCATTAAAATGCGACAGGCATGAGGATTCGCAGCCTGCCGCACCGTTCTCGTGATTAAATCCAGCTTTCAGGGCTGATTCTCTGCGACAAACGCCGGGTAATTAGCCTGCGTAATGGTCTTGTAGGGGATCCAGTTCAACGGGTCGACTTTCTGTTTATCCAGCAACGCCTTAACGATCTTAACCGCTCCCGTCGCCTGCCCCTTAGCATCCTGGAAAATGGTCAGCGTCATCTTTCCATTTTTAACAAACTGCTGACCGTCGGGCGTACCATCAATGCCGGCGACCAGAATGTGACTGTTTTTCGCCTGACTCAGCGCCATGATCGCGCCGATGGCCATTTCATCATTATTAGCGGCAATCGCATCAATGGGTCGCTGATTAAGCAGCCATCCCGACACCACGTCTACCGCTTCATTGCGCTGCCAGCGTGCGGTCTGTTTTTCAATCACCGCCATCTGCTTATATTTAGCGATTACGGCTTCAACAGCGCGTGTCCGTTCACGCGCTTCTTCGTTTGATAATGCACCCATTAAAATAGCGACATTGCCACGGTAGTTCATCTGTTTTGCCAGCGCCTCCATCTGCATCTCACCTCCCAGAGCAGAGTCCGAACCGACATAGGCCATATTGACCGGCAGTTTCACTTCCGGCTTGCGGTTAACAAACACCAGCGGAATGCCTGCGGCTTCTGCCGCTTTCACCATCGGCAGTACGCCCTGCGTATCGACCGGATTAAGAATAATTGCGTCCACGCCCTGATTGATAAAATCCTCAACCTGCTGAACCTGAAGCGCAACATCACCTTTGGCATCGACAAACTGCCCCTCCATATTCAGCGCCTTTATCTCACCCACCATCTGTGTGCGCAGAATTGAAACGAAGTTAAGGTCGAAATTCGCCAGTGCAACCCCGATTTTCGGTGTTTTCGCCCAGGCAGTAACGCTAATCAGCAGGCTGAGCAGCAGTGCTAACATTCTGGTTTTCATCGTGTGTTCCTGTAGGGTAATTTTTATTGAGTAAACCGCCGGGCAACAGGCAAATACCCGGTGGAATCGCTTATAACGTAAAATGATCGCGGAACTGCGCCAGCGCGGTTTCGCTGTCACCTGCGGCCCAGCCTTCCAGCGCAATAACGCCGCTGTAGCCCATGTGATTCAGCGCACGGGCGATGGCACGATAGTTAATTTCTCCGGTGCCCGGCTGCATCCGGCCCGGCACATCGGCTACCTGAATCTCTCCGATGGCGTCACCACAGCGGCGGATAAGCGCGATCAGATTTCCCTCTCCAATCTGCGCATGATAGAGGTCAAGGTTCATCTTCAGAGCCGGGCTGCTGACCGCTTCGACCAGAGCCAGCGTATCGGCAGCTCTCGCAAAGGGCGTACCCGGATGATCGACCGCCAGATTGAGGTTTTCGAGGGTAAAAACCCGACCGGCCTGTTCGCCCAGTGCAGCCACACGGCGCAGGGTATCGGCCGCTTTAAGCCACATCTCGCCGGTCACTACCTCAACCGGACGAACCGCCTGGCCGCTGGCATCCAGTCCGGTGCCGTGCAGATTCAGGCGCGGGCAGTTCAGACGTTCTGCAACCGCCAGTGAGGTTTCCGCGCTTTGCAGTAGCTGCGCAATCTCATCGTCATCGGTCAGGTTTCCGCTGAGGTAGCCTGTCATGGAGGTAAAACGCGCGCCTGTTGCCACCAGCGCGTCGATATCTTTATTAGCCCAGTTCCAGATCTCCACCCCAAATCCCAGCGCATGGATCTTTTCCACGCGCGCGATAATGGGCAGATCGAGAAACACCATCTCGGCACAGACTGAGAGCTGATAACCGGCCATTAGCGTGCTCCCAGCAGAATGGGTTTACGTTGTCTGACTGATTCAATACAGGCCAGCGCAATTTCCAGCGCGTTGCGCGCATCGGTGCCGGTCGCACGCGGTTTATCACCGTGCAGAATTGCGCGCGCAAACTCTGTCATTTCAGCGACATATGCCTCGCGCAGCAGATCGGTATCCAGCCGGGAGGTCGCTATTGCAATACCGTCGGCGTGATAGCGTACGCAGTTATCCTGATTAATATTGCCTGTCTGCAGCATGCCTTTACTGCCAAACACTTCGCCGCGAACGTCATAGCCGTAAACGGCCTGGAAGCTGGCTTCCGCCGTGGCTATCGCTCCGTTATCAAAGCGAATTGTCACCACCGAGGTATCAAGTAACCCTTTATCTTTAAAATCAGGCCGTACCAGCGCATCAGCCAGCGCATAGACTTCGACAGGTCGCACCCCCGGGTTAAAGTGCAGCAGAGTGTCAAAATCATGGATCAGGGTTTCAAGAAAGATGGTCCATTGCGGGATCGGGGCCGGATCGCGCAGGCCTGGATCGCGGGTCACAGAGCGGCTTAACTGGGTGGTGCCATTGGTGCCCGCTCTGATCGCTTCAATGGCTGCGGCGAAGCCCGTACTGAACCGACGATTGAACCCGACCTGCAACACGACGCCCGCGTCCTCAGCGGCATTGATAGCCCGATCGGCTTCCTGCAGCGTCACCGCCATCGGTTTTTCGCAGAAAATATGTTTGCCCGCCTGCGCGGCGGCGATCACCAGTTCAGCATGCGTGCGGGCAGGTGTAGCAATAGCAACCGCATCGATTTCACTGTCATTAAGTAACGCCTGGATATCGGTATAGGCTTTCTCCACTCCCAGCCGATCCGCCAGTTGCTGCGCTGCGCCAGGCTGCAGATCGGCAACGGCTGTCAGCCGGGCGCCGGGCACCCGCAGCGCCAGGTTTTCTGCATGAAAACTCCCCATGCGGCCAGCGCCAATCAATCCCACTCGTACCGTTTTAAGACTCATAACTGCTCCTGTGATTTATTGTCAGCCCGTCAGAGCTGGGTAGGGTTCGGAGTTCGCCTGCACTTCAGCAGCAAAACGACCAGATTCTGAACGCATCATGGGCTCAGCATGTTCCGGCAAAATGCGCCATCCACTTTGCCGGCCCGTCAGTGCCAGATGTTTCGTTCAGGACTCAGTGACGCCGGACAACATCGGGATGTCAGAGCCGGAGATCACGCCGTTCCATGAGGCCGTAAGTCAGATAAACAGCAGTAACTTCAGATTTTGTTCACGCATAACCGCTTAACTTTCAGGTTGTTTTTAACCGGTGAGCGTTATCAACAGCGTTGCAAAGCGGATGCCAGTTTTTAAGCAGGTGTTTCTGTGAACGCGCTCGCAGAAGCCTCTTCATAACTGAAAGTAAAATGTACATGTCAACTTAACATGTCATTAAAATGGACATTTCATCGACGTCGGGAGAGTGAGATGCAATCGCTGCATGATTTATTGCCAAATAAAGAAGAGAGCGACGCCATATTCAGCCTGCCGGACGGCAGTGACGCGGCACAGTGGGAAACACAGCTTGTGCGCGGCTGGCAGGCGTTTCTCCAGGGTGA
The DNA here is from genome assembly GCF_004792415.1 of Pantoea vagans. Taxonomy (NCBI): domain Bacteria; kingdom Pseudomonadati; phylum Pseudomonadota; class Gammaproteobacteria; order Enterobacterales; family Erwiniaceae; genus Pantoea; species Pantoea vagans. Next base: position 50,784 of record NZ_CP038855.1, on the reverse strand, counting down.
AAAGCCACACTGGATCCGCCGCAGTATTCTGCAATCCTGGGCACGCTCCCGCGAGCATCACATCGATCCAACGCACTTCTGCTACACCCCGACCGATCCGTCAGAGCTGGCCGCTATCCTGAGTCATAACAGCGAGCTGATCGCCGTGGCTCATAGCGTGATGGAGAATCTGCTGGCCTATAATCCCGATGGACACATTAATCTGACCGATGCTCAGGGCGTAGTGCTGAGCTTCTGCGGCAGCGACCTGACGCCGGTTGGCAGCGTTCTGCGTGAGGAAATTCTGGGCACGAATTGCACAGCGCGCTGCCTGCGCGAGCAGCGGCTGGTATACGTGCTGAGTGGGGAAAACTGGAAAATCGCACTGCGTAAACGTAACCGGCAGTGTGCCGCAGCGCCCATCCGGGATGCCAGCGGTCAGATGACTGGCGTGCTGACGCTGACCGCCACTCCTGACAACTTCAATGCTCATACGCTGGGAACGGTACAGGCCGCCGCAGAAGCGATCGGCCAGCAGCTGACGCTGCGCCGCCTGCTGGCCGAGCAGCAGTCGATACTGGAAAACCTGAATGAAGGCGTGGTGGTCTGTGACCGCGAGGGACGTATCAAAACGCTGAATCGCTATGCGCGTCAGATCTTTGCCGGTCTTGATGCCGGTAACGCTTCGATTGACCAGCTGCTGCAACCCCAATCTGGTTCGCTGCTTACCCTGCCCTGCTGCAATGACCGTGAGATGGTTTTCCGCCCTGATGGCAGGCACAGCGTCTCCTGTCTGGTCTCGCTGATGCCGGCCCCGGACGGCGGGCGTATCCTCTCGCTTCGGGAAAACCAGCGCATTCGCGCCATTACGCGACGGGTTCTCGGCGTCAGCGCCAGTTATACCTTTGATATGATACGCGGTCAGGCCCCTACGCTTCAGCAGGCACTTCAGGATGCCCGCGCCAGCAGTCGCAGTGACAGTACCGTTCTGCTGACCGGTGAAAGCGGAACCGGCAAAGAACTGTTTGCTCAGGCGATCCACAACGCCAGTAGCCGGGCACATGAGTCCTTTGTCGCCGTCAACTGCGGCGCACTGCCGCGTGATCTGGTACAGAGCGAGCTGTTCGGCTACGTCGATGGCGCCTTTACCGGTTCACGGCGCGGTGGATCGGCAGGCAAGTTTGAACTGGCCGACGGGGGCACACTGTTTCTGGACGAGATTGGCGAGATGCCGCTGGAGGCGCAGACCAGCCTGCTACGTGTACTGCAGGAGAGTGAAGTACTGCGCATCGGGGCGGCGCATCCGGTAAAAGTGGATGTCCGTATTATCGCGGCGACCCACTGCGATCTGCAAAGCGCAGTCGAACAGGGTGCCTTCCGGCGTGACCTGTTTTATCGCCTGAATGTCATTTCGCTGACCATCCCCGCCCTGCGTGAACGGCAAAGCGATATTCCCGATCTGGTGAATACCTTTATCCGCACGCTGTGTCAGCGGCTGAATAAACTGCCTCCGCAGGTCAGTCCTGAAGCAATGAACGCTCTTGAGGCCTGGCACTGGCCTGGCAACGTGCGTGAGCTGGAAAATCTGGTCGAGCGAATCGTTAATCTTTGCCAGAGCCACATTATCGACCTCGCCGATTTGCCGCCAGCGATGGTGACCCGCAGTGATGCTGAAAACCATACGTCTGCCAGCAGTCTGCTGCAGGATAATGAGCGAGCCTGTATCCTGCAGACACTGCGCGCTCAGGGCGGAAATATGCGCCAGTCTGCTAAGCTACTGGGTATTTCACGTACGGCGCTGTACAACAAGCTCAATCAATGGAACATCGCCATCGACACACTGCGTCAGTAAATTAATCTTAAACGCAGTAACTGGCCTGGCGGCCTGCAAGAACAATTCTTACGCGGCAATTCATAGCTTTTCGCCGCAGCAGGACTTAAAATGTGACCACCCATAACAGTGGTCACTGAATTTATCACCCACCTTCAATTTGTCAGGCTATCATAATGACCCAATCCGTAACGGACAGTGGAACGCGCGGTCCTGCCGATCACAATGTGCGTGACCAGATTGTCGAGGCTGCCATGCAGCACTTTGCGCATTACGGCTACGAAAAAACCACCGTCTCAGATCTCGCCCGGGCTATCGGCTTTTCCAAAGCCTATATCTACAAGTTTTTTGAATCGAAACAGGCGATTGGCGAAGTGATTTGTTCAAACCGGCTGGCGATGATCATGGAACGTGCTGAAACCGCGATCGCCGATGCTCCAGGCGCATCAGAACAACTGCGGCGGCTGTTTCAGACGCTTTCCGCCACCAGTACTGAGCTATTTTTTCACGAACGTAAACTCTATGACATTGCCGCTGTCGCGTCGCGCGACCGCTGGCCCTCTGCCATGGCTTACGAAAAGCGGATTCTGAATCTGATTCAGCAGATCCTTCGCAGGGGTCGTGAAATGGGTGAGTTTGAGCGTAAAACTCCGGCTGACGACGCGGCAGAAGCTATCTATCGGGTAATCAGACCCTATGTCAGCCCGGTGCTACTGCAATACAGCCTCGATGAGGCTGAGGCCGCTTCCACGCAGCTGGCCGCACTGGTATTACGCAGTCTTGCGCCCTGAATGAAGTGACTATTGACTTAATTGGTCACAAAGGCAAAGATAACGGCCTGTCTGATTATCGCTCAGGATCCTGATGCTGCTAAGCTTATCTTTGTCTGTTCACTTTCATACCTGCATTCGCACATCGCACCCTTCTGCTAAGGGTCTCGTTAATCGCGCTTCAGGCGCGCATCAACTTTCTGCGGCAGTACTTTATTCGCTGTCCGGACTGACTACGGGAGCAACCGCATGAGTCATTCAACCTTATCTCAACGCATCGTCATCACTGGCGCGGGTATCGTCTCGCCGCTGGGTTGTGGCGTTGAAACCGTCTGGCAGCGATTAACGGCGGGTGAATCGGGTATTCGCGTTCTGCCCGATACGCTCACCGCAGGAACCGGTATTTCAGTGGGGGGCAGCGTGCCCGGCATCGAAGACGATCCGCTGGCCGGATATGACCCGGCGTCGTTCATTGCGCCAAAAGAGCGAAAAAAGATGTCGCGGTTTATTGAGTTTGCCCTGCTGGCAGCGGAAGAAGCGCTGAAGCAGGCAGGCTGGCATCCTGAAGATGCGTCTGCGCGTGAACGCACGGCTACGATCATTGCTTCTGGCGTTGGCGGCTTTGGTGCGATTGCCGACGCAGTGCGCACGACCGACGCGCGTGGTCCGCGCAGGCTCTCACCTTTTACTGCACCCTCGTTTCTGGCGAACATGGCAGCCGGTCATATCTCAATTAAACACGGTTTCACCGGCCCGCTCGGCGCGCCTGTTACTGCCTGTGCAGCAGGCGTACAGGCTATTGGTGACGCTGCAAGATTAATCAGAAGTGGTGAAGCGGACATTGCGATTTGTGGCGGCACCGAAGCGGCGCTGGATCGCGTGACGCTGGGCTGTTTCGCAGCCGCGCGCGCACTATGCGCAGGATATGAAGATGAGCCGCACCACGCCTCACGTCCGTTTGATCGGGACAGAAGCGGCTTTGTCATGGCCGAAGGCGCCGGCCTGCTGGTCATTGAGTCGCTGGCCCATGCAGAGGCACGCGGAGCGACGCCGCTGGCGGAGATTGTCGGCTACGGCACCAGCGCTGATGCTTACCATCTTACGGCGGGTCCGGAGGATGGCAGTGGCGCTGCGCGGGCGATGAGGTTAGCTCTGCGACAGGCGGGGATCAGCCCGGATGACGTTCAGCATATCAATGCTCATGCAACCTCGACTCAGGTCGGCGATCACGGTGAGCTGTCCGCTATTCGCGCCGTTTTTGGCGATGATTCGCCGGTCGCGATCTCATCAACCAAATCCGCCACCGGTCATCTGCTGGGTGCGGCGGGTGGCGTTGAGGCGATATTCACACTGCTGGCCCTGCGCCATCAGCTTATTCCGCCAACACTGAATCTTTATCATCCCAATGAAGCAGCAGGCAGTCTTGACCTGGTGGCGCTTAAAGCCCGACCTGCGGCGCTGAACTATGCCATGTCGAACGGATTTGGTTTTGGCGGCGTCAATGCCACTATTCTGCTACGTAAGTGGTAATGTCGGCATATTGACGACTCAATCGGCGCTGCCGGATATACTGGCAGCGTCGCTGATCACATCACCATCCAGCCTATACAGCGCATTCTGTTATTACCTGTGTGCCGCCGGTCTTCAGCCCTTCAGCATCAGCTTTATAAATCTGTACCTTTCCTGACAAAATTGCCGTCGCCTGGCCGTCTGCCCTTTTCTTTCAGCACTACAATTAATCGAATGAAAACAACTTCAGAGAACGTTGATGAAAATTGCAGCTTTCGATATTGGTGGTACCTCTTTAAAAATGGGTGTGATTGACGATCAGGGAAATATTCTGACCAGCGATAGTGCTGATATTTCCCATAATGCACGCGATAAAATACTTGATGAAATCCTGGCCTGGCTGGAGAAAAATCCCGGTTGTGCTGGTATTGCCGTCAGCACACCCGGTTATATTGATGCTGACGCTGGTTATATTGCCATGGGCGGCACCATACGTGACTTTGACCAGTTTCATCTGAGCCAGTGGCTGACAGAAAAAACGTCCCTGCCTGCTACCGTCGAAAACGATGCACACTGTGCGCTGCTGGCGGAAAAGTGGCTGGGAAAAGCGAAAAAGCTCAACGATTTCCTGATGCTGACGATAGGCACCGGGTTAGGCGGAGCGGCCTTTTGCAATGGCGCACTGATTCGGGGTGGACGCAACCGGGCTGGCGAGTTTGGTTGCCTGCTGACGTCGCGTCCCACCAGCGGCAATATAGAACGCCACACCATGAGCCAGAGCTGTACCATGACGGCGCTGCGGGAGAATTACAGCCAGCTTATTGATAAGCCTGCCGACGATGTCAGTGGTAAAGATGTCTTTGACGCATACGATCGTAATGAAGACGCCGCGCAGCAGGTGGTAAATAAATTTTATGCGGATCTTGCGGCCTGCTTATATAACCTGTTCAGCGTGTTCGACCCACAGAGGGTATTTATTGGCGGGGGAATTACTGAGCGCGAACCCTTCCTCAAGGAACTGGGAGAGCAGCTGGCAAAATATGATCCTGATATCCGCATAGATGCCGCAACCTACGGTAACGACTCCGGCATGCTGGGCGCAGCCTGGAATTACCTGCAGCGCCAGCCGGCGGGCAATAAGACCTGAGAGCTTTGCTTTCCCTGAAGTGAAAAATTGTCATCAGGTCTTATCCGCAGAGGCTTAATGCTGGATGTTAGCCAGATCGTCTGAGGAAAGACCTGTCATTTCCATGATGGTTTTACGTTCAAGGCCGCGCTGTAACATAACGCGAGCGATTTCCAGAGTGGCTTCGCGCTTACCTTCACTGCGGCCTTTCTCCATTCCACGCTGTTCGCCCAGCTCAATACCTTCAGCGCGGCCTTTTTCTATACCCTTTTCTATACCTTTTGCGATACCTTTTTGCTCAAGCTGCTGTGCAATAGTCATCAGTGCATCTCCGTGTTGCGGCACCCGCTGTGCCAGTTCGCGAACGAAAGCTTCGTGATCAGCTGATTCACCTGCCTGCATTAAATAGTGTATCAGCGCCAATACCTGGGGTGAAGAAAGATAATCGGCCATCAGTAAGGTACTCAGACGGTCAATGATGGAAGCTATATCACGTTGATGAATATGCTTCTGCATCAGCGTCAGTGCGGCCATGCTACGGTGCTTCATGATTTCGTCATCAGGAATAACCGTGACGTCCACCAGCGGAAAAGCACTTCCATAGAGTTGTTCTGCCACAGCCGGATCATCAAATTCGTCGAACCAGCGGGTCGAATAAGGATAGGGCGTGCGCTTACCGGTGTAGAACAATACAGGTATCACCAGAGGCAGCTTTTTATGACCGGCTGCAAGATGCTGTTGCATAGCGGCAATCGCATAACGCATCAGGCGAAACGTCATATGTCTGTCAGGTGTAGATTGATGTTCAATCAGAACGTGTATATAGCCGTCCCCGGCTGAGGTTTTAAGACTGTAAAGGACGTCACTAAAATATTGCCGCAAATCGTCTTCAACAAAGGAGCCGGATTCAAGCTTAAGTGTGCCGAGATCGCAGATTTTACGCAGTTCTTCAGGAAGATGCAGCTGCATAAAATCTCTGGCAACATCCGGATTTGCCAGAAACTGTCGGAATGTCGCGTCATGGGGTACAGGGCTTTTTTTCTTTCTCATCGGTTTACTTTCTATAAGGTTCACATACTGATAGCTCAGGGAAGAGTGGTTTATCCAGGCCGGATGGCAATATTATCGCTGTGTTATCTGTGAATTAAAATGCACTACATCTATGCTGGGTTAACTGAAATATTTAAAAGTAAAACGAATACATCCAAAATAAGCAACCCCTTAATATCCACAGATAAATACCTTAAAGAACAGCAAGATAGAAATTAATAAGCTAACAGAAATCATGATTTTATATATCCATTAACAATATCCCAACCGGAATAAACAAGTGATTACGAATTATAAAAAAGATTATCGCCTGAATCACCTGTTTTTTCAGCACAATTTACCAAGGATAAACCGGCTCAGTTTAAATTTATTAATCACGCCTGTTAATTAGCAATATTACATTCACTAGCAATGTATTTCTATTTCCTGCCAGCCGCTATATCAGCATTGATTTATTCGGTAACAGGATGACTTAATAACTGTAAGCCCTGCAGTGATTATTATTGATGTCCTTATCCCTGTAACGGCGCATCAAACAGACTCAGCGCCACAACGAGAAGGGTATAAACCAGCAGATAGAACAGAATCAGCGCAGCCAGCAACCATCGATGGCTACGCATCTCACTTTTCTTCATGATGCTATTCAGAAGGTGTAGCTCAATGCCAGCGTGGCCGAAGCGCCATTGTACCGGGCGACGATGGGGCTATCTGAAGCATGCTTATCCAGCCAGGTGTAATCGCCGATCACGCTGGCAGCCCAGGCGGGCGTGAACTGGTGACTCCATGTCAGGCTGGTGTCTGTGCCATAAAATCCCCCCGCGGTGTTATAGCGTTTAAACCCGCTACGAGCACTCTGCTCACTGCTCACGCCATACCAGGTATTCATATAACGCGCATCGCCAGCCAGACCTGCCACCTGCAGTGCCACCGTATCGTCCTGGGTCTGCCAGGGAATCAGGGTTACAGACGTCCGGTACTGCACGCCCTGACTATCACTTAATGGCAGCGTCGCTTTACCCTCAACCACAAACCACGGGGTAACCGACCAGCCCACCGCCAGCGCGGTGTTAACCGTTGAGTCGATATTCCCCATGCCTCTGAGCCGATCATCACCGTCGCGCCACGATGAGTTACGGTCAGAGCGACCCAGTCCGTAGCCTAGGGTATGTTCCAGATACAGCCCGTTATCCGCCTGCAGGTCATAACCAATGCCTTTTTGCGAGTCGAAAAAGAATGCGCCGTCGCGCGCCTGAATAACCGGCATCAGCTGCCAGTGCTGCTTATCTGCGCCGCTATAACGCGGTGCATTAATGCCCGCAATGCCCAGCGTCAGGCTGGGCGGTGGCGTGGCACTCTCATCAGCCATAGCAGTAGCGGCACTTAACCCCAGCGAAAAACAGACCATGTGAAGCGTTATTTTTCCGGTTATCATCACGTTTCCTCATTATCACATCAGGTGCGGAGCTGAGGGATTCAGTGCCGCGTCACTGGCCGGAGTATGCGAGGCGAGTGTCAATGAACGACCAGGGATTTATGAAGAAACAGTCAAGGTGATCCGAAAATGCAGTCAAAACGTGTACTGATTATTGAAGATGACGCGGATGCGGCGGGTGTACTTGAGGCCTACCTGAAACGTGAAAACTATGAGGTCATGATTGCCGGTGACGGACCCGGCGGGCTGGAAACCGCAGGACGCTGGCAGCCCGATCTGATCCTGCTGGACATCATGCTGCCTGGCATGAACGGCACCGAAGTGCTGGCCGCGCTGCGTCGGCGTGACGATACCCCGGTAATTATGGTGACGGCGATGGGTGACGCGCCGGACCGCATCGGCGCGCTACGCTACGGCGCTGATGACTACGTGGTCAAACCCTACCATCCGGGCGAAGTCGTGGCGCGCGTTCAGGCCGTGCTGCGCCGCAGCCAGAGTCACGCGCCCGCCGCAGAATCGCTGCGCTGGGCGGGTCTGGTGGTTGATCCGCTGGCACTTACCGCCGTGGTTGATAGTGACAGTGATGCACCGCGCCGCCTGGATCTGACGCCCACCGAATTTTCTCTGCTGGTCACGCTGATGCGTGCCCCGACGCGGCCTTTTACTCGCCTGTTTCTGCTGGAGCACTGCCTGCCGGAAAGCGATGCGCTGGAACGGGTGGTCGATACCCACGTCTATAACCTTCGCCGCAAGCTGGAAGCCGCGGGCATCTCTGATGTATTACCGGCAGTACGCAGCGTCGGTTACCGGTTCAGACAGCCATGAAGAACGATACGCACACTTCACTGTGGCGCTGGATCTGCATCCGGGTGCTGTTTCTGGCCATCGGCAGCGTGATCCTCATCGCCGCCTGTATGTGGTTGCGCTTTGCGGTGCAGGCGTTCTGGGTCTACTACCGGATGCCGCCCGCGCTGCTCGATGAGTTCACGCAGCTGCGTCATCATCCCGCCAGCGATCCGGCGCGCTTTCATCAGATTGTCGATCAGTGGTGGGGGATCAAATTTTCCGATCCCTCGCTGGCATCATCTGACTGGCTGACCGTGCTGGTCCTGGTCGTGGTCACCATCCCGTTTATGGTGATGATGGCGCTGCGTTTCGCCCGTCCGCTGTCGGCGCAGTTCAGCCAGCTGGCGACGGCGGCGCGTGCGGTGTCGAAAGGGGAATTTGGCCGGACGGCAGCGGTAGTGAAAGAAGCCCCGCAGGAGCTGGTGCGCTTTACCGACGATTTTAACCAGATGACACAACAGCTGGCGCGCTACGATCGTGAGTTGCGCACCTCGCATGTGGCGATGGCACACGAACTCCGCTCGCCATTGACAGCAGCGATGGGCCGCCTGCAGGGCATTCTGGACGGCGTTTTTCCTGCCGAGCCGCAGCAGCTGGCGATGATCATGAAGCAACTGACGCAGCTGAGTAGCCTGACCGATGAACTGCATCTGCTGTCACTGGCAGATGCCGGGCAGCTTACCCTCAACCGCGAGCGATTTAATCTCTCTGAGTTACTGCGCGAGCGTTCAGGCTGGCTGCTGCCACAGGCAGAAGAGTCGGGTGTCGTCATCAGCGTAATGGCACCCGGCGATCTGCTGCTCTGCGCCGACACCTTTCGCCTGGGTCAGGTCATAACCATCCTCTGTGAAAATGCGCTGCGCTACGCCGCCGACGGTGGCGTACTATTGATCACCGCCAGCCAGAACGATAAGGCGACCACGCTGACTTTCCGTGATTACGGTCAGGGCGTAGAGCCAGACTTCCTGCCGCAGCTGTTTGACCGCTTTACCCGGGCTGACTCCTCACGCGCCCGCCACTCCGGCGGCAGCGGGCTGGGGCTGTCGATCGCCAAAGCGATTATCGAGGCGCACGGCGGATCGCTGCACGCCACCCTGCCTGCCGAGGGTGGTCTGCTGATTGGGATAACGCTACCGGCGGGATAAATTTTCTGACTTGACCATTTCTTGATGGTTCATGGAACGTTTCTGGACACAGGCCGGGTTCAATGAGCACAACTCATTAAAGGAACCCGGTTATGACAGACTTCTTATCGGATGCTGCCCGCCAGGTGTGGCGTCATCTCTTCAGTGTTCATATCTTCGCGCCGATCGTGTTCGTGCTGCTCGGCGTATTCATCATGACCGGCTGCCGGGACAACAATGCTGCCCCGCCCGCCGCCCCGCTCCGTCCGGTCAAAACGGTGATTGCCCCGCCGCTCAGCAGTGACGCGTCAAGCGTGCTGACCGGTGAAATCCGCGCCCATGAAGAGGTTGCACTGGCCTTCAGGCTGGATGGCCGGGTGGTGAGCCGCGCGGTTGAGCTGGGCGATCGCGTCACCGCCGGGCAACCCCTGGCCGCGCTGGAAAACGATCAGTCACGTAATCAGCTGAGCAGCGCGCAAGCCGATCTCGACAGCGCCCGCGCCGCCGAACGCGTCGCTGCGCTTAACCTCCACCGGATGCGGCTGCTGATGCCCGGCGGTGCCATCGCCCGCAGCCAGCTGGATAGCGCCCAGGCGGACTGGCAGAGCGCGCAGTCCCGCCGTCTCAGCAGCGAAGCGGCGCTGAAAAATGCCCAGGATAATCTCAGCTGGACCCGGCTCATTGCGCCCGCCGCAGGCCGGATTACCGCCCTCCCGGTTCAGCACGGCCAGGTGGTCAGCGCCGGACAGACTGTGATGACGCTGGCAGCCGGTGATGCACGCGATGCGGTGTTTGATCTGACAACGCCTGCTCTGCTGCGAGCTGACGACCAGACTCCGCTGAAGGTGACGCTGCTCGCCGACCCGGACATCCAGGCCAGTGGCACGATACGTGACATCAGTCCACAGGCCGATTCACAGACCCGTACCTGGCGGCTGCGCATCTCAATGCATCAGCCACCCGAGGCGATGGCACTGGGTGCCACCGTCACCGTCACGCTTCCCGATGCGCAACCGCCGGTCATCGCCCTGCCCGCCAGCGCCCTGACCCGCTTCGCAGACAAGCCCGCGCTGCTGGTGGTTGATGCGGCATCACGCTTACAGCTTCGTCCGGTGGTGCTGGCCCGCTTCAGCGCACAGCAAATCTTTGTCTCTGCCGGGATCCGGCCAGGCGAGCGCGTGGTTACCGCCGGTGTCGGCACCCTGCAGCCCGGTGAAAAAGTGACGCTGGCGCAGGAGGGTTCATGAAAAAACTGACTGGCTTTAACCTTTCCGGCTGGGCGCTGGCGCATCAGCAGCTGGTCATCTTCTTCATGCTGCTGGTGATGGCAGCGGGTGTGCTGAGTTATGAACGCCTGTCACGTAATGAAGACCCGGTGTTTACCATCAAAACCGCCGTGATCTCTGCCCGGTGGCCCGGCGCTGACGTAAACACCACCGTACAACTGCTGACGGACGTGCTGGAACAGAAGGTGCAGGAGATCCCGTCGCTGGATGCGGTTGAGAGCGAGACCCGCGCCGGAGAGACGGTTATTTATGTCAACCTGCGCGATGACACGCCGCCGTCTGAGGTGGCTGGTATCTGGTATCAGCTGCGGAAAAAGATGCATGATGTGACGTCTTCCCTGCCGCAGGGCGTGCAGGGTCCGGCGGTTAACGACGAGTTTGATAACACCTTCGGCACAATTTACGGCTTCACAGCGGATGGCTTTACCGCCAGAGAGCTGCGCGATCGGGTTGATAACCTGCGCCGCAGCCTGGCCAGTCTGCCTGACATTGGCAAAACCAGTCTGCTGGGTGTACAGGAGCAGCAGGTGGTTATTGCCTTTTCCCCGCGCAAGCTGAACGGCATGGGGCTCGATTTACAGCAGGTCAGCGACGCCATCAAAGCGCAGAACGATGTGGTGCCCGCTGGCAGCCTGCGTACCGACCGCGAAAATATCGCGCTGCGGGTCAGCGGCACCCTGACCTCGGTCGAAAGCCTGCAGGCGATTACCCTGCATATCGGGGAGCGTTTCATCCCGCTGACCGATCTGGCGACCATCAGCCTGCAACCTGCTGAACCGCCGGCACCCACCTTCCGGGTTAACGGCGTCCCAGCTATCGGGCTGGCAATCTCCATGGCCGCCAGCGGCAACATGCTCGATTTCGGTAAACAGCTTAAACAGCGCATGCAGACGCTGGCCGGTCAGCTACCGCACGGCATAACCATGACCCGCGTCGCCGATCAGTCTTCCTTGGTGAAACAAGCGGTTAGCGGCTTTGTGCGGATACTGGGCGAAGCGGTCGTCATCGTGTTAGCCGTCTCCTTTGTTTCGCTGGGACTGCGTGCCGGTCTGGTGGTAGCGGCGGCTATACCGCTGGTGCTGGCGATGACCTTTACCGGCATGTTGCTGGCGGGCATCGGACTGCAGCGCATCTCACTGGGCGCGCTGATTATTGCGCTCGGGCTGCTGGTGGATGACGCCATGATCACCGTCGAGGCGATGGTGGCACGACTTGAAGCGGGCGACAGCAAGTGGCAGGCCGCGACGTATGCATTCAGAACCACCGCCTTTCCGATGCTGACCGGTACGCTGGTGATGATCGCCGGGTTCATCCCGGTCGGATTCGCCGCCTCCAGTGCCGGGGAGTATTGCTACTCGCTGTTTGTGGTGATTACGCTGGCGCTGCTCTGCTCATGGGGGGTTGCGGTCATCTTCTCGCCGCTCACCGGCTGCTGGCTGCTGTCAGCGAAGCGCATCAAAGCCCACCAGCCGCCGGGCTTACTGACGCGCGGCTATCACGGGCTGCTGGAGGTCATTCTGCGCCACCGGCTGATGACGATTGGGGCAGCGCTGGCAGTGCTGCTGGTCAGCCTGTACGCCACCACCTTTATGCAGGGTGAATTTTTCCCGGCGTCAGACCGCCCTGAACTGCTGGTCAGCCTGACGCTGCCCGCCAGTGCGGCCCAGGCGGAAACCACGCGCCGTACCGCTCAGCTGGAACAGATGCTGCGCAACGATCGGGATGTGGCGAACTTCACCAGTTACGTCGGCTCTGGCGCAATACGCTTCTATCTGCCGATGGATGTGTTGCTGGATAATGAAAATATCGCACAGCTGGTGGTGGTGGCGAAAAATCTGGCGGTACGCGATCGGCTGCGCAGCAGGCTGGAGAAGAAACTGGCCGCGGATTTCAGTGATATCACGACGCGGGTCTCGCCGCTGGAGCTGGGTCCGCCGGTGGGCTGGCCGCTGAAATATCGCATCACCGGCCCGGACAATGGCCGGGTGCGGCAGGCTGCCGGTGAGCTGGCAGCGCTGCTCGCCCGTTCTCCGCTGACCCGCGAGGTCAATCTCACCGCCGGGGAGCCGGAGCGGGTCATGACGCTGGCGGTAAACCAGACCGCCGCCCGCGCCGCCGGACTATCGTCCGACACCATCGCCTCTGCGCTGAACACCCTGATGTCCGGCAGCGTGGTGACTACTCTGCGCGATCGCAACCGGCTGATTGACGTGGTGCTACGCAGCAATGACGCCGAGCGGCAGAACACGGAGACGCTGGAAGGATTGATGATCACCAACGCCAGCGGACAGAAAATTCCGCTGCGCCAGGTAGCGACCCTGAACTGGGGCGTGGATGATCCGGTGATCTGGCGCCGTCAGCGGCTCTCTTACATCACCGTGCAGACCGATATCGCGCCCGGTCAGCGGGCAGAACAGGTCTCGCAACAGCTCGCGCCGGATGTCGCCGCCCTGCGCGCCTCACTGCCAGCCGGATACGGTATTGAAGAAGGTGGCGTAGCGGCGGAATCGGACAAAGGCAATGGTTCGGTGTTTGCCCTGCTGCCGGTGACGATCTGCGCCATGCTGGTCCTGCTGATGATTCAGCTGCAACGCTTCTCCGGCATGCTGCTGGCGCTGAGCATGGCGCCGTTTGGCCTGCCCGGCATCGTCTCCGCGATGCTGCCGGCGGGCACACCGCTGGGGTTTGTCGCGCTGCTGGGGATTATTGCGCTGGCGGGGATCATCATCCGCAACGCGGTGATTATGATCAGTGAAGTGGATGCGAACAGCCGCGCCGGACTGCCTGCCGGTGACGCTATACGGCAGGCCGCCCATCACCGGGCGCGTCCCATCCTGCTGACCACCTGTGCCGCGATACTTGGCATGATCCCTATCGCCCATCAGGTGTTCTGGGGGCCGATGGCGCTGGCGATTATTGGTGGTCTGGTCAGCGGCACGCTGGTGACGCTCACGGTGCTGCCCGCCGCGTTAAGTCTGCTGATGCAGCGACGTTCAGGTTAAAGCAGTTCGTATTAAAACGCCCGGCGACCCCGTGCTGAGAGCAGCGGGATCGCCGGACACGTTCAGTTCATCACCTCGACCAGAATCAGTGGGCACTTTCTGACTTTGCAGGCCTGACTGTAGGCCAGCGAGCAGACCGAACAGAGGTCGCGCACGTCAGACTGGTACTCATACTCCATGAAATAGCGGAACTGGCCGCCCGCCGAATCTGTTCTCCAGAATCGCTGCGGCTCCAGAATTTCATCCAGTTGCCTGAATGTCAGGGCTGACGGGTTGTGATACCCGACTCTTACGCGGTATGTAGTCATGCACCGATTATTGGCATCCCGGCCCCGCCGCCGCCAGTTGGTTATTGTTTTCAGTACAATAGCTGGCGCTTATCAACCCGCTTCGCCTGGCGTCGCAGGTGGTTCGGCCAGCAGCGCCAGCAGATGCAGCACCGCTTTTGATGGATGATGCCGACGCCAGGCAAACGCCACATCAGTAAACAGGGTGTTGTTTTCGATATCGCAGAAGCTGACCTCCGGGTTATCGACGCAGCGCAGCGACTCCGGCACCAGCGCAATCCCGCAGCCTGCCGCCACCATGCCCAGCGATGTGGTGATCTGTGGTGCCTGCTGGAAGGTGTGGCGTGAAAAGCCGGCCCGCAGGCAGGCCGTAACAATCAGCTCATAGAGACTTGGCGAAACGTCGCGCGGGAAAATTATCAGGGTTTCATCCGCCAGCGCGGACAACGCGACTGTCGGCGTGCCGCTGAGGGGATGGCAGCGCGGCAGCGCAATCAGCATCTTTTCGGTGGAGATCACGCGCAGATTAAAGGCTTTGCTGCTTTCGCACGGCAGCCGGATAAAGGCAGCATCCAGCAACCCCTCCTGCAGATCCTGCATCAGCAGCGACATATTCTCTTCACGCGTCAGCAGCTCCATCGCCGGATAGCGTTCCGTAAACTGACGGATCAGGGTGAAGATGCGCGGATTAAACGCCACCGAGCTGGCAAACCCCAGCGACAGCTGGCCACTGATCCCGCGGGCAATCCCGCGCGCGTTCTCCAGTGCCTGATCGGCCAGTTGGACAATTTGCCGGGCATCGGCCAGAAACGCTTCCCCCGCTTCAGTAAGTTCCACGCCGCGCGTCAGCCGCTTCAGCAGCGGTGTGCCAATCTCCTGCTCCAGCCGCAGTATCTGCTGGCTCAGCGGCGGCTGAGAAATCCCCAGCATTTCAGCGGCCCGGGTGAAGTGAAGCGTCTCGGCTACGGCAACAAAATAACGCAGGTGGCGCAGTTCCATATCAAAAACGTCTCAAAGTTAACAGGTTTCGCTATTGGACCCACCGATTGAATCGGTTCACCATTAGGTTAACACGGCTTAACGGTTAATCGATGAGGCATGAAATGAGCAATTGTGTAACTGATTGTTCCTGTGAGGATCAACTAAAACATACTGTCTTAACGCTTTCCCAGAATGCACCAGAAAGCGTTATCTATCAGACCTCTTTAATGAGTGCGCTGCTGAGCGGCGTCTACGACGGCAACGTGCGCATCGCCGACCTGCTGCGCAAAGGGGATTTCGGCCTGGGCACGTTTAACCGGCTGGATGGCGAGATGATTGCGTTCGACAGCAAGGTCTATCAGCTGCACTCAGATGGCAGTGCGCATCCGGCCGATCCGGCACAGAAAACCCCGTTTGCGGTGATGACCTTTTTCAGGCCGCAGCACCTGTTTGAGTTTGACCGGCCCATGTCGCGCGAGGATATCCATCGGGTGATCGACAGCGAAATCACCTCCGATAACCAGTTCTGCGCGCTGCGCATCAGCGGTCGTTTCAGCCGCGTCGACACCCGCACCGTGCCGTGTCAGTGCCGTCCCTACCGCTCCATGCCGGAAGTGCTGGGCGATCAGCCGACCTTTGCCTTCAGCCAGCGCGCGGGCGAGCTGATTGGCTTCCGCACGCCGCAGTATATGCAGGGCATTAACGTAGCGGGCTATCACGAACACTTTATTACCGACGACCGCGAAGGCGGCGGCCACATTCTCGATTATGCGCTGGAACAGGGCACCCTGACCTTTGGTGCCATCAGCAAGCTGGTCGTGGATCTGCCGCAGGACAGTGACTTTCTTAATGCCGACCTGAACCCCGCCAATCTTGACGCCGCGATCCGTGCGGTAGAAAGCTAATCAGAGGAATGACGATGAAAACTCCAACCGATACCACACTCTGGACCTGCGGCGCTGACCTGGTGGTCGCACAGCTTGAGGCGCAGGGCGTTCAGCATGTTTTTGGCATCCCTGGCGCAAAGATCGACAAGGTTTTTGACTCCCTGCTGGATTCCTCAATCCAGACTATCCCGGTTCGTCATGAAGCCAATGCCGCCTTTATGGCCGCCGCAGTGGGCCGGCTGACCGGCAATGCCGGTGTGGCACTGGTCACGTCCGGGCCGGGCTGCTCCAACCTGATCACCGGCATGGCCACCGCCACCAGCGAAGGCGATCCGGTGGTCGCCATCGGCGGTCAGGTGAAACGCTCGGACAGCGCCAAGCAGGTTCACCAGAGCATGGATACCGTGTCCATGTTTCGCCCGGTCACTAAATATGCGGTTGAGGTGACCGATCCCTCAGCGCTCTCTGAATGTCTGTCGAATGCGTTTCGTCACGCCGAGCATGGTCGCGGCGGCGGCGCCTTTATCAGCCTGCCGCAGGATATTGTCGACCAGCCGGTGACCGGCAAGGCACTGAGCAGCAAGGGCCGTCCTGTGCTGGGTGCCGCGCCAGACGCGATGATCGACACGGTCAGCCAGGCGATAGCCGGGGCGAAAAATCCGGTCATCCTGCTGGGATTAATGGCGAGCCAGCCGGAAAACAGCGAAGCGATTCACGATCTGCTGAGCCGCAGTCATATTCCGGTCACCAGCACCTATCAGGCGGCAGGCGCGATCAGACAGGATCACTTCTCACGCTTCGCCGGACGCGTCGGGCTGTTTAACAACCAGGCGGGCGACCGGCTGCTGCAACAGGCTGACCTGATCATCACCATCGGTTACAGCCCGGTAGAATATGAACCGGCGATGTGGAACAGCGGTAACGCCACACTGATTCACATCGATGTGATTCCGGCAGAGACCGACAACCGCTACCTGCCGGACGCCGAGCTGGTGGGCGATATCGCCGCCACGGTGCGAAAACTGGCAGCACACATTACCGCGCCGCTGCAGCTGACAGCGGAAGCCGCCAGCATCCTTGAAGATCGTCAGCAGCAGCGCAAACTGCTGGCGATGCAGGGTGCCAGCCTCAATCAGTTTGCCCTGCATCCGCTGCGCATCGTGCGCGCCATGCAGGACATCATTAACAGCGATGTCAGCCTCACCGTCGATATGGGCAGCTTCCACATCTGGATCGCCCGTTATCTTTACAGCTTCCGTGCCCGCCAGATCATGATCTCCAACGGTCAGCAGACCATGGGCGTGGCGCTGCCGTGGGCGATTGGTGCCTGGCTGGTCGATCCGCAGCGCAAAGTGGTATCGGTTTCAGGGGATGGTGGCTTCCTGCAGTCCAGCATGGAGCTGGAAACGGCCGTCCGGTTAAAAGCCAATATCCTGCACATCGTCTGGGTCGATAACGCCTACAACATGGTGGCAATGCAGGAAGAGAAAAAATATCACCGCGTCTCCGGTGTCAATTTTGGCCCGGTCGATTTCAAAGCCTACGCCGAAGCGTTTGGCGCTGCGGGCTTTGCGGTGACCAGCGCGGCAGAGCTGGAGCCGACGCTGCGTAAAGCGATGGATGTTCAGGGTCCTGCCGTGGTGGCTGTGCCGGTCGATTACGCCGACAACCCGCTGCTGATGGGTCAGCTGCATCTGAGCCAGCTTCTTTAATTTCGTAATAAGGAGATCATGATGAAAAACAGAGTGGCATTGGTAACCGGCGCAGGCCAGGGCATTGGTGAAGCGATCGCCCTGCGTCTGGCAAAAGATGGACTGGCAGTGGCCGTCGCCGATTTCAATCAGGAGACCGCCCGCCAGGTCGCGGAGAAGATTAACCAGCAGGGTGGCAAAGCGATTGCCCTGAAAGTCGATGTCTCACAGCGCGATCAGGTGATGGATGCCGTAGAAGAGGCGCGTCGTACGCTGGGCGGTTTTGACGTCATCGTCAACAACGCCGGTATTGCTCCCTCCACGCCGATTGCTGAGATCACCGAAGAGGTGGTCGACAAGGTCTATAACGTTAATGTCAAAGGGGTCATCTGGGGCATGCAGGCCGCAATTAAAGCGTTCGCTGCAGAAGGCCACGGCGGCAAAATCATCAACGCCTGTTCGCAGGCGGGTCACGTCGGCAATCCGGAGCTGGCGGTTTACAGCTCGAGTAAGTTTGCCGTGCGCGGCCTGACGCAGACCGCCGCGCGCGATCTGGCACCCGCCGGTATCACGGTCAACGCCTTCTGCCCGGGCATTGTCAGAACCCCGATGTGGGAAGAGATCGACCGGCAGATCTCTGAAGCCGCCGGAAAACCCGCCGGTTACGGCACCGAAGAGTTTGCAAAACGCATTACGCTGGGACGGCTTTCTGAGCCGGAAGATGTAGCCGCCTGCGTCGCTTACCTCGCCAGCCCCGACTCCGATTATATGACCGGCCAGTCGCTGTTAATTGACGGCGGCATGGTGTTTAACTGATCTGCTCTCGCCTGCTGCGTCTCTGCGCAGCAGGCTTTTCTCAAGACCGGATTGAACCGTTAATTTATTTTATCTGAAAAGCGGTTACCCATCAGCCGGTTGCCCTCCTGACCCCGTTTTTGCTCAGTTTTTGTCGCCGCAGAGATTAAAGCTGCTTATCACCCTGCCGATAAAACAGAGACTCCTCTCCCTGTTCGAAGCGACCATGTTAACGATCAACCATAACGAAACCGCCGCCATTACGAACAAATTGCGGTACGGTACTGACTCCGTTCTGGGACGAACGGTTGAACGGCTATCATCAGGGATGCGGATTAACAGTGCCAAAGACGATGCGGCAGGTCAGGCGATTGCCAATCGTATGACGGCCAATGTCAACGCCGATGCGGTAGTGGCACGCGGCCTTAATGATGCCATCAGCTATTCCCAGACCGCCAGTGGCGGCCTGGGCACCATCGTCGATCTGCTGATACAGGCGCGTACGCTGTCGGTGCAGGCCGCTAACGGCACGCTGTCAGACGCGGATCGGCAGAGTGTCAACGGTGCGTATCAGCAAATTCTGGCCGGCATCAACGAAGTTGCGGATCACACCGAGATTTTCGGGCGTTATCCGCTGGCAACGGATAATCCCGATCTGCCGCCGGCGAAACTGGGTAACGTTGACCCTATCAACGTTAAGTTCCCGGTGCCGGGCAAGAGTTACTCGTTTACCTCGGGTGTGATCCCGCTGGCCTATATCCCGGCAGGCTCAACGTCGATAAGCATTACCATCGATTCACTGGGTCAGGATGACGATCTCCAGTTGTTTACCCGCGACGGCAAGCATCTGGCCGGTACGCCGCTGGACGGCAGTGCACCTGATTACACCTGGACCAGCAAAGGCATTACGGATGCAGCGACCGCAGATTCGCGCCTGCTGACCAGTAAAAACGGTTTTGCTACTGGCGCAACTTATGACAGCTCTCAGCTACTGGAAGGCGGCCCGAGCTGGGCGCTGGCGGGCAGTAACAGCAGCAGCTACAACGGGATGAACATCACCTACAGCGGCGACGGCGACCGCTATGAAGATGTCGCCAGCGGCGATTTCAACAACGGCACCAATACCGGTACCCGGCTGGAGCGCATCACGCTGGACACCGTCACCGAAGATTTGATCGTGGTGGTGGTGGGCAACGGCTCCTTCACCGGTAGTCTGACCTGGGGAAACCTGCCGGAGCCCAAGAGCGTGCCTGCAACGCCGCCACATGAGAGTCGTCCTCTCGAAGTGATCACCAGCGCCGACTATGGTCAGCCGATACAGTCGGATAGCATCCCCGCTACGCCGTCAGATACTAAAACGCTGGGACTGAACAACACCACTCTGCTGACCAGTGGTGACATCTCCACCACCATGAAGGCGCTGGATAAGGCGCTGGAGAAGATCAGCGGCTATCAGTCGCTCTATGGCGCAAAGATAAATCGTTACGAGTCAAACCGTAATGTGCTGTCACAACAGGGTGTGGATACCTCTGCGGCTCGCAGCCGTATTCAGGATGCAGACTATGCTGAAGAAGCGAGTCAGCTGGCGCGTAGCCAGATTATCCAGCAGGGACAGACAGCCGTCAGCAAGATGGCCAATAAAACCCCTGAGATGATCATCCAGCTGCTCGGCAGCTAATACCTTTCACCGGCTAAGCCGCCTGGCTTAGCCCTTACTCCTTTTGTCCTGCTACCCAATCTCTTTGTGCCTGAGGCCTGCTGTGGTCCGAAATGCCGGGTTACACTTTCGTGCCTGTTGATCTCAGTCACACAAACTCGTTTAAGATTCGTTTAAAGATGATCGCGATCACCCTTCCTTGTTAAAGAAATGCTAAATCCTGACAACTATTTACTATCATCCTGCAGTGCAGGGTTAAATAAAACAACAGGTTAATCGTTACCACGCTAACTAATTACCTGAATTTTCCTGGCTTCATGTAACTTTTTCATTACTTTTACGCCAATGTGAGGGCTGCTATTTTGCTGACGATACTGGGTTTTTCCATGGTTGTTTGCTTCATGTATCTGATCATGACCAAACGCATGTCAGCCTTAATTGCGCTGATCCTGATACCAACCATATTTGCGCTGATTGGCGGATTTTATGCCGGACTGGGTGCCATGATGCTGGATGGCGTCAAAAAGCTGGCTCCGACCGGTGTGATGCTGACCTTCTCCATTCTCTATTTTGGTCTGATGATCGATGCCGGGCTGTTTGACCCGCTGGTACGCTTTATTCTCCGGCTGGTGCGTGGCGATCCCCTGAAAGTACTGGTCGGCACCGCGGTGCTGACGCTGCTGGTTTCGCTGGATGGTGACAGCTCCACCACTTACATGATTGCTATCGCCGCGTTTCTGCCGCTCTACCATCGGCTGGGCATGAACGTGCTGATGATGACCTGTCTGGTCAACCTCGCCAGCGGCATCATGAACCTCTCTCCCTGGGGTGGCCCGACGGCACGTGCCGCTGCGGCACTGCGCATTGATGCGCTCGACATCTTTATTCCTATGCTGCCAGCGATGCTGCTCGCCTGCGTCAGTCTGGTCGCGATGGCGGTCCTGTTTGGCCTGCGTGAGCGTAAACGGTTAGGCGTGATGACCATGAAAGATCATCATCTCGACAACATCGAGCTGGGTCTGGGCGATGCCGAAGAGTGCGCTGCCAACCGCCGTCCGAAGATGTTCTGGCCTAACTTTATCCTGACCACCGTGCTGCTGGTGCTGCTGGTAATTGGTTTAATGCCGATTCAGATCCTGTTTATGCTGGCGTTTGCCATTGCGGTGATGCTCAACTATCCCACGCTGGAGGAGCAGAAAGCGCGTATCAGCTCGCATGCCGGTAACGTGCTGGCGGTGACCGCGCTGATTTTTGCCGCCGGTATCTTCACCGGTATTCTCTCCGGCACCGGCATGGTGGATGCCATGGCGAAGAGTCTGCTGGCCGTGATCCCAACCAGCTTCGGACCTTACCTGGCGGTGTTTACCGCGCTGGTCAGCCTGCCGTTCACCTTCTTTATGTCGAATGATGCGTTTTACTTCGGCATCCTGCCGGTTATCGCACAGACGGCGGCCAGCTACGGCATTACCGCAGAAGAGATTGCCCGTGCTTCCATTGTCGGTCAGCCGTTCCACCTGCTGAGCCCGCTGGTGCCGTCAGTCTACCTGCTGGTGGGCCTGGCGAAAGTCGATATCGGCGACCACCAGCGTTTTGCCATCAAGTGGGGCATTCTGGTCAGTCTGGTATTGATGGCGGGCGGTCTGCTGACCGGTGCTTTCCCGCTGTTCCACAGTTAATTCTCTGCTTTCTGGCGGATAACCGGCTTTTTTTGCCCGGTTATCCGCTTCATCGCTCCGCCTGTTGTTGCAACCCGCTCTACACTCTATAGCCAGGCTGATGTGCTGCGCGCCGGACAGGCCGTAGTCTCTCAGAGTTTTGCCGATGACCCTATGGAGGCCCGATGAAAATTCACCACCTTAACTGTGGCTGTATGTGCCCGCTGGGCGGCGCGTTCTATGATGGATTCAGTAAAGGCCTGAAGGCGCACCTGGTCTGTCACTGCCTGCTGATTGAAACAGACCGCGACGGGCTGGTGCTGGTTGATACCGGCTTTGGTCGTCAGGATATCCATACGCCCGGCAGTCGCCTCTCGGGCTTTTTCCGCGCCTTAAACAATATTCAGCGGCGTGACGATCTCACCGCCTTGTCACAGGTGAAGGCGCTGGGCTTTCGGGCTGACGATGTGCGGCATATTATTCTGACCCATCTCGATTTTGATCATGCTGGCGGACTGACCGATTTTCCGCAGGCGCGCATCCATCTGTTGCAGCAGGAGGTCGATACCGCCCACCAGCGTCATAGCTGGCTGTCGCGTGAGCGCTATCGTCCCGGACAATGGGGCGGGATCGGCAACTGGGAAACCTATCAGCCGCAGGGGGAAACGTGGTTTGGTTTTGAGGCGGTTAATCGCCTGCGTGACTTACCGCCGGAGATTCTGCTGGTGCCGCTGGCGGGCCATACGCCGGGTCACGCGGGCATTGCGATTCAGCAGCCCGATGGCTGGCTGCTGCACGGCGGCGACGCCTGGTTCTACCGCGGCGAAATGCGGCAGCCGACGCGCCACTGCACGCCGGGACTGCGCTTTTACCAGTGGATGATGGGCATGGATAACGAAGCCAGACGGCACAACCAGCAGCGACTGCGTGAGCTCTCCTGCCAGCGCGGCGGCGAAATCACCTTTTTCTGCAGTCACGATGCGCGCGAGCTGGATGCGTTGCAGGTTAATACGCCGCTGCGCTGATGGGATATCTGACTGCCTGTTTCTCTACGAGAAACACCGTACCATCAGTTTCTCAAAAGAAAACACGTCGATGATGGTATCTCCGGTCTTTTCACCAGGCTTCCCTGTCAAAGCTTATCATTGTACAATGATTTGTATTACTTACTCTGTGGAGGTTCTATGAGAGCAATCAGTTACAGCGAAGCCCGACAAAATCTGTCTGCCACTATGGTTCAGACGGTTGAAGATAAAGCGCCGGTACTAATCACCCGCCAGAACGGTGAATCCTGCGTGCTGATGTCGCTTGAAGAATATAACTCACTGGAAGAGACAGCCTACCTGCTGCGGTCACCTAAGAATGCTCGCAGGTTAATGGATTCCATCGAAAGTCTGCAAAGCGGTAACGGTACTGAAAGGGATATTATTGAGTGAAGCTGACCTGGTCCGAAGAAGCCTGGGAAGATTATCTCTACTGGCAGGATACCGATAAAAAAACGGTCAAAAAGATTAATGCGTTGCTAAAAGAGGCCAGCAGGACGCCCTTTGAAGGCAAGGGAAAACCCGAGCCATTAAAGCATAATCTTGCAAGATTCTGGTCACGCAGAATTACGGCAGAACATCGGCTGGTTTATGCAGTCAGTGAAGACGCTTTATTAATCGCCTCATGCCGCTATCATTATTGACGGGCTCAGGAGTTTACCCCTGAGCCCTTATCGTGCGCCTGTTTCAGCGGCGTCGTCATCCACCGCAATCCTGTTACGCCGGATCGCCCGCCCTCTTTTCAAGCTGTGCGGAAAGCCATGGCGCAGTCAGACTCTCTGCGGATGTGCTGACCGCTTCCGGCGTACCGGACGAGACAATCCTTCCGCCCTTCAGCCCCGAACCGGGCCCCAGGTCAATCACCCAGTCCGCCTCTGCCACAATGCGCATTGTATGTTCCGCCATCACGACGGTGTGACCGCGCGTCACCAGTTCATTCAGCACAATCAGCAGTTTGTCCATGTCGGATGGGTGCAACCCGGTTGACGGTTCATCAAGCAGATAGAGCGTGGCTGTGCGCTGGACGCGTTGCAGCTCCCAGGCGAGCTTGACGCGCTGACACTCACCGCCAGAGAGTTCCGTGGCGGGCTGACCCAGCGTCAGGTATCCCAGCCCCAGAGATCGCAGTGCCGACAGTGAACGCTGGATCCCGTCGTACCCGTCAAACACCCTGGTGGCATCGTCTACGGTAAGAGCAAGCACATCCGCTATGGTCAGGTCGTTCCACTTCACCTCCAGCGTTTCGGGGTTGTAACGGCTTCCCGCACAGACCGAGCAGGTTGCGGTGGCGCTGGGCATAAAGAGCAGCTCAATCGAAATCTGTCCCTGACCTTCGCACGCAGGACAGCGACCCGCGGGCAGATTGAAGGAAAACCGGCTGGCGCTGAAACCTCGGGCTTTCGCCTCGGGGGTCTCTGCAAACAGCCGGCGGACGATATCGAAAAAGCCGGTATAGGTGGCCAGATTGGAGCGTGGCGTCCGCCCGATAGGACGCTGATCGATTCTGACCAGACGGCCAATGGCGTCATTTCCGCTGATAACCTGACCCTTAACGTCCGGCACCAGGTCCTCTTCTTCACCCTCTTCACTGTCAGATGTTTTGTCAAAACGTCCGAGCATTTCCGGAAGTACGCGATTCAGCAGCGTCGATTTGCCGGAGCCGGAAACACCGGTAACTGCCGTCATTCTCGCCAGCGGGATGGCGATATCCACGCCGGTAATATTGTTGCAATGGACCTGTTCAAGCCTGAGCCAGCTCTCCGCGGGCCTGCGCTGG
Organism: Pantoea vagans; assembly: GCF_004792415.1. NCBI lineage: Bacteria > Pseudomonadati > Pseudomonadota > Gammaproteobacteria > Enterobacterales > Erwiniaceae > Pantoea > Pantoea vagans. The sequence goes on along the minus strand of NZ_CP038855.1, from coordinate 26,056 downwards.
CGCAGCCCGGTATAGCTGCGGGAGAAGAGATAGCCTGATGTCGGTGAGGCACTGACGTCTTTAAGGCCTGCCGGTTCACCGTTATAGACGATCTCACCGCCATGCGTTCCCGGGCCGGGACCGACTTCGATGAGCCAGTCAGCCTCGGCGATGAGGTCGAGGTTATGTTCGACGACCACCAGCGAGTTACCTGCACGCACAAGATTCTTGAGGGATGCGAGCAGCGCTTTGACATCCTCAGGATGCAGACCAGCTGAAGGCTCATCCAGCACGTAAAGCACGCCAAACAGCCGCGATATCAGCTGGGTAGCCAGACGTACGCGCTGCAACTCGCCGGAGGAGAGCAGCGTGGTGCGGCGTCCCGGTGCCAGATGCCCAAGTCCCAGCGTCTCAAGCTGTTCAAGCCGCATGCAGATATCTGACGCCATCCGGATGACGGCTTCCCGCAGCGCCGCCTCGGCAGGCAGATCTGATGATGAACCGTCTGCATAAGGCCTCAGCCGTTCAGTAAGTTCAGAAACCGACAGCTCACTCAGACTGGCAATGTCATAACCGGCAAAGGTCACGGACAGTGCGTTCCGGTTTAACCTTTTGCCATGACACACTGAACAGGGCGTGACCGTGACAAAGCGCGCCAGCCGTTTTTTCGTCGTCTCGCTGCCACCGGAATAGCTCTGCAATACGATTTTTGCGGCGCTGGTGTAGGTGCCGGTATAAGCGGGTTCTTCGCCAGCCGCCAGTGCTTTTTCACGCTGTTCAGCGTTCAGACCCATAAAAATCGGCACTGATGGCTGCTCGTCAGTCAGCAGTATCCACTGCTGGTCGCGGGCTGAAAGCGTATCCCAGGGGGCATCGACATCGTAGCCGAGCGTCTCAAGGATGCTGCGCAGATTTTTGTTATGCCAGCCCCGCGGCCATGAAGCTATGGCACCCTGCCGGATGCTCAGTGACCTGTCCGGCACCATCGCCTCGGTTCTGACGGTATGAACCCGTCCCAGCCCCTGGCAATGCGGACAGGCACCTTCAGGATTGTTAGGCGAGAAATAATCGGCGGTCATAAACGGCACACCGTCAGGCCTTGTGCCCGCACGGGAAAACAGCAGGCGCAGCGTGACGGAAATTCGGGTCAGGCTGCCTACCGTTGAACGCTCCTGCACGCCAGCCCGGCTCTGCTGAAGTGCTACCGCAGGCGGCAGTCCGTCAATGTTATCCACATCCGGCGCAGCGGCCTGATCGATCAGGCGACGGGCATGGGGTGAAACCGACTCGATAAACCGGCGCTGGGCTTCTGCATAAAGCGTATCAAAGGCGAGTGAGGATTTCCCGGAGCCTGAAACCCCGGTGAACACCACCATGGCATTACGGGGAAACCGCAGTGATACATCTTTGAGATTATGTGTTCTTGCACCCTGCACCGACACATAAGGATCGATGTGCTCATCAGCGCGATAAGTATGGGCGTTATCTTGTTCTGTCATGATGTCCCTGTTTGATGATGCACGGCAGATTAACGATCAGCTGCCGTTAATGACTGAAAATTGCAGAGGCTGACCCGGCTTTCGGGCTATCCGGCCCATTACGGGACAGAAACACCAGCAAGGGTAGTCAGGGATTTTAGTCTGCACAACGCGGGGGCGGCTGATTCAGGACAGTAAAAAGAACAGCACATAAAAAAGCCCACACAAGGCGGGCTTTAGTTACCGGACGCTTATCCTTTCGGATTGAGCTGCGCCTATGAGTGATGCGAGCGGAATATTGAACATTTTATGCAGGTTCCGAATCATGGGCAGCGTCAGCGCACGCTTATGATTCAGTACCTCATAGACGCGGTTCGGGCGTCCAATTGCCGGCACCAGGTCTTTCGGTGTCAGCCCCATCTGTTCCATGCGGAATTTAATCGCCTCCACCGGGTCAGGTGCCTCAATCGGATAATGTTCCTGTTCATATTTTTCAATAAGCAGGATCATGACCTCCAGAAAGTCACCGGCTTCACTTCCCGGTTCTGGCTCATTGTCGAACAGGGGAGATACGGCGGCCAGGGCGGCTTGATAATCTGCTTCACTGTGAATCGGTTTGATTTTATAAGTCATCACATTTCCACCGTATTTGCATTTACCCTGTCGTATTCAGCATGCGTTCCTACAAACTTTATGTAGACCGCCTGAAACCTGTAAGCCACCGCAACGATCAAACGGCAATGATTGCCTTTAATATCAAACACCACCCGATTGTTGCTCAGAAAATCTGCCGTTCTGTACTTGTCCTTAATGTCCTGCGGCGTTTTCCACTGAGCCTTACTCACTTCATCTACCCATGCTTTCAACGGCTGTTCCGCCTGATTATGGGCTTCCCAGAATCGTTTGAGAGACGCGATCGATATAATTCGCACTGACATTCCTTGTTGTCCCATACTGGGACTAATATAGCGGTCCCGATATGGGACTTCAAGGACAAGATGTTTTGTTTTCAGAAATAGTTTATGAGTAAAGTGTTATTAACCACAGACATTGCGATGTTCGCGCTGGCGGAGGCTAGCCATTTTTACGCATCTTATCGAAACCGTGCTCTGCACGGGAAATCGCTCGTCGTTTTACCTTAAGATGATGGCTGAGTCAGCGCTCAGCAGAAACAAAGTACATGAGCATAAGAATGGCGTACATGTGTTCAGATCCAGTTATGAACGTTACGCTGGCAGGTCGGCACAGATAAGTGCCATTCCGGGCGAAAAAACCGAAAGGCGATCCCGCGCCGCAGATTTCATTCAAAACGTGCTCTGCACGCAAAAAAAACCCGTCAGCGACGGGTTTTTTCAGGCCTGAAAGATGAAAGTCAGCGTTACGGCTTTTTAAACTTGTCTTCGACCTTATCTTTAGCTTCAGCAATTTTATCCCCGGCTTTTTCCACGAAACCCTCTTTATGCGCGGGTTCGCTGCCTGGCGTTACCGGACGGCTGTCGTGGTCAGCGCGCGCCTGACGCGTACTTTCCAGCAGCGGGTCGGTCGCGGCAGGATTACCGGTCACCGGATCTGCATTGAGATGGTCGGCACGGGCATGGTCAATATCCACTTCCTGACGACGCACCGAGTCATTGATGGTTTCGACCCGATCGCTGGCCTCTTTGCGGAGCACCACTTCTTCGATGATCTGCGCAGTCTTATTGACCACCGGCTGCTCATGCGTCTCTTCCACTTCAACCGTTTTCTCGGACCAGTCAACCTGGTCCGGTGAGCCCGTTTCGTTCACCGGACGACGGAAAATTTCAGCATGCTGCTCATGCAGAGAAACATTTTCAGACACCCGATCCGTGACAGTGTAGCGGCGCACGCGGGTTGAGCCTTCGCTGACCAGTCGTTTACCCACTTCCAGTCGCTCTTCGGCCAGACGCAGCACATCTTCGTCACTCTCATCACCGGTCAGCGCAGTACGCGCCGTGCCGCGATGGGCAGAATCGGTTTGCAGCGGATCGATGGCACCGTTTTCCTGAAGCGTGCCGCTGGCGGGTGCTGTCAGGCCATCATCGGGCGCATAGTCATCAGGTAGCGCGGCACTGCGCTCAGTCAGCTCTTCATGTGCATCCAGAATGCCCAGTGCGCGCGGCAACTCATCCTCATCGGCCCGCAGCGACAGCACCACACCGCCGGTACGCATCGCATCTTCATAAACTTCGGCCTGATCCTCTTCCAGCGTGTTGCCAAACAGGCGCTGCCAGAAACCAGGATGACGGGCTTCATGACCTTCAGTACGCAGCCGTTCACCGGAGATGATATCAATGTCATCATCCAGGAACCCGGCCTTGATCAGGTTACGCTTTGCACCTTCTGCCAGTGAGATATTGCTGAACATTGTTACGATTGTTTCACGCGCCATGTTGTGTTCCTCGGTGATGGATTCGGACGGCTCTGAATAAGGTATTCGGGTCAGATGAGCCTGCTGTCGGCGCAGGGAAACAATCTGTTCTGTCTCTACCTCGCTGACCACTTTGCGAATGTGCCACTCCTCTTTCAGTACCAGATGACGGACGATCTCGACCTCTTCTTCGACAATCGGAATAATCAGGACGCCATTTTCTTCACGAATCGCCGGCATCTCAGTCAGCCGCTCCGATTTAGAAATGCGTTGAATATCCGCCGTCTGCTGTCGGAGCATCAGCGCAATTTGCTGCTGATGTTCTGTGACCTGGCGGGTAACCCTGACATGACCGTCGATGACCCGCTGTTTCGAGACCTCAACGGTTTCCTCCGCCAGACTTAAGACCTGCTCGCTACCCTCTGACCCTGGTTTTTCAGGAGGTTGATTGTTCATGATTAACCTGCCTGTGATACAGAGCGATCATTTGTACTTTCCCTGGCCTTGAGCATAAGTGACTGCTTTTGGGTTAGTTAAAGCCTGGCACAAACAATGACAAAGGAAAGAAAAAAGCAGAAATATGCCGCGATGTGAAGATAACATGGCGCTAAAATCGGATAAGCGATGCGGCAGATAAAAAGAGGATCTCAGGGTGAATAGCAGTGAAATCTCTGTTTTCAGGTGAGCCAAAGAGAAGGGATCGGGCAGTGAGCACGCCTGACGTGCCTCATCTCAGGGATTGATCCATCCGCTTTCCTGTCGTTCGCCATGGGCGGAATAGTGAAACAGCGCACGCTGATTCTCATTGCGCTGAAGCTGATACGCATCCAGCACGCTGACCTGCACAATCACTACGCCAAAACGCGATTCGCCCGCTTCTGTTGCCGTCGCGTCCGGTGTCTCGTGAGCGGGGGCCAGTGCTTCTCCCGGCGGCCCGCCGATGTACGTCTGGCGCGTGTGCTGCGGTAAAGTGCGCCAGGCGTCACGGGCAACTGCACTTCCCGCGGCATAACATTCAGCCTGTCCCACCAGCCGGAGCTGCAGGCGACGCTCATGGCAATATCCCAGCACGGTAACCTGGGGGTTCGCCGCCATCTCCAGCCACTTCGGACTACGCACATCGGTATGAAAGGTCAGCATCCGGCGGACGTCATGGCACTCGCGCAGTACCACCGTGCGCGCCTGAGGCCGTTGTGCAGCATCCACGGTAGCGAGCGTCAGATAACGAAATCCGGCCTGCGGATCGGCGGCAGCCTCTGCCAGTGCTGCCCAGCTGGCTGTTTCAAAGGTTTTCAGATCCATTGGAAATTACTCTCATCAGGGACAATGTCAGCCATCTGGCTAAAAGCGTAGCAATGATGTGAGCAGATGGCCTGTCCGCCCCGCTCTGGCAGGACAATATGACCCGCGACTCGCCGGGCGATACCGCGGAAGAGTACGATAGCCGCGGGATTGCGGAACGCCTCGCAAAGTCGCGAACGCGTGTCCCGCCAGTCTGCCGCTCTGTGCTATTTTTGCGCCATCACCTTACCGTTTTATCCGCAGGGAATGGCACTATGTCTGATGTGAAGCCCGCTGAAGTCCGGCCAGAAATGCCCGTTAAAGTCACCTCGCCGCGCCTGACCTATCGGCCACTGAGTCAGGAAGACTGGCCTTTTTATCTTGCGGTCAGTCAGGACAGATCGGTGATGAAGTACATCAGCAATCCGCGCAGCGCTGAAGAGATCCGAACCCGGTCATTCGACGTGCGCCTGCCAGCCTGGGACAAAGGCTGCACACACTGGCTGTGCCTGGTCATTGAGGAAAAAGCGACGGGTCTGCCGGCTGGCTTCTGCGGGTTTATCGATCGCGGAGAGGGCATTGCGGAATTTGGTTTTATTCTGGCTGCCCACGCACAGGGCAAAGGCTACGGCAGCGAGTCGCTGCATGCCATTATCGCCTTCTGCTTTGAGCAACAGGGTTACCGCAAAATGACCGCAACGGTGACGGCAGGCAATGTCGCCTCATGCCGCACGCTGCTCTCCGCCGGATTTATTCAGGAAGGCACTCTGCGGCAGAATTTTTTCCTCGATGGTCAATGGCAGGATGACTGGATTTTCGGATTGCTGAAACAGGATTACCGACCCGGACAGCCAGACTGACGGGCGTCGATCGTCCCCTCTCTTCGGCTGCCAGGGTCAGAGTGTTCAGGGTGATGTGACATCGTAACCGCTGGCAACAGCGGGCGCAGAATGCTCCTCGCCGCACAGCATTGCTTCAAAGTCCGCTGGTGTCAGTGGCCGGCACAGGCCATTGCCCTGCATAATGTGACATCCGGCTGACGTGACAAAAGCGATCTGCTCTTTGTCTTCAACCCCTTCAGCAGCTACCCGAATACCCAGACTTTTGCCGAGTGCCGTGATAGATCGGTACATCATTCGCACCCGCATGCTGGAGTTCAGCTCGTGCGTCAGCGACTTGTCGATTTTAAAACCTGCTACAAAGCTGTGGCGCAGCAGATTAATCGCCCCCAGCGTGCGTCCGTAATGATCGATGATGAATGAGGCACCGGTCCGGCGCACCGCTTCAACCTGAACCGGCATATCCTGCACCAGCACAGCCAGCAGAGGCTCATCCACTTCCAGCTCAACAAAACCCGCATCGCCGCCAGCACTCTCGCGTATAACGGTTTCCAGGCTGTTCCCTGTCAGCTGACGCGGAAACAGATTGATGCTGACACGAAGCTCAGGCGATCGCACCTGCCACTGCCGGACCTGTGCCAGAGCACTGCGGATGATCCATTCGCCCAGCGTTACGGAAAGCGGGCTTTTAACCAGCATGCCGATGAAGTCGGCAGGCAACAGCAATCCGCGTGTCGGGTGCTGCCAGCGTACCAGCGTCTCGCAGCCAGTCAGTTTTCCGCTTTCCACGTCGAAGCGGGGCTGATAGTAAAGCGTGAACTGCTGCTGCCGCACCGCCGTTTCCAGTTCGCGTTCAAAACGGCGACGCTGCTGCTCCGCTTCACGAAACGCAGGCATAAACAGGATACTGCAGCCTTTGCCTGAAGCTTTAGCACGGTAGAGTGCCAGATCAGCAGCGGACATCACCGCAGAGGGGTCGCGACCGTGTTCCGGGTAGGAAGCGATGCCGGTACTGGCACCGACCACAACCGGCGAGTCGTGATAGCGGAACGGCGTCTGTACGGCCACAATCAGTTTTTCCGCCGTAATCGCTGCCTCAGCGCTGCCGCCCGCCAGCAGGATCACAAATTCATCGCCGCCCAGCCGCGCAGCCGTTACGGCACCGGCACACACCGCACGAATCTGCTCGGCCACGTGACACAGCAGCGCATCGCCAGCTGCATGTCCCAGCGTATCGTTCACCTCTTTAAAACCATCGAGATCGGTCATCAGTAAGGTGTAGGGAACGCCCGCTTTGGTCAGCTGCCCGACCTGATCCATGAACGCGCTACGGCTGGCGAGTCGCGTCAGCATATCCAGAGAAGCCAGCTCACAGAGCCGCGCCTCACTTTCATAGCGTGCCGTGACGTCGCGGATGATCATGCCCACCAGCCGCTCGCCCTCTTCACGCCAGCCCGAAAATGAGACTTCTGCCGGGAATTCACGGCCATCGCGCGTCACACCCCATATCTGCAGCGAACGAGGGTGAGAGATAGCCGCTTCGTCTGAGGTAATCCGGGCCAGCTCGTTACGGTAGTCAGTCTGGCAGCGCGCCGGGATCAGCTCGCTGACATACTGACCTCTCATCTCCTCTGCGCTGTAGCCGAAGAGAGCAGTGGCTGCCGGATTCCAGAAGGTGATGCCGCGTTGCAGGTCGGTACAGACAATGGCGTCGGGTGAGGTGGATGAGATTGCCTGAAGACGCTGCTGACTGGTGTAGCGCAGTAACTCCAGACGATGCATCTCCATGCGATCCATCACCAGTGCAGCAATATCGGTCAGATGCTTCCGATCTTCTGCAGTCAGCGGCTCGCGCGGATGACTGTCGGTCAGGCAGACGGTGCCAATGTGATGACCATCCGGCGTCGAGAGCGGGATCCCGGCATAAAAGCGGATAAAGGGGTAGCCATGAACCAGCGGACTGTCGCGGAAGCGGGGATCTTTCAGCGTATCGGGCACGCAGAGGATATCGCCCTGCGCCAACGTATGGTGGCAGAAGGCGACGTTGCGCGACGTACCGGAAATGTTCAGACCGTAGCGGGAAGCGAAAAACTGTCGCTTTTCATCGATAAGCGATACAAACGCCACCGGTACGCGGAACAGTCGCGCGGCAAGCGTGGTAAGGCGATCCAGCGCATCGGTCGGCGGTGAATCCATCAGATGATACTGCTTAAGTGCATCAAGGCGAGCCGCCTCGGCATCATGATAAACTGGACGTTTCAGCGTAAATCCCCTCTGATGTTATCTGCTGTGGCCGGCATGACGCAGCATGAAGAGGACACGTTCAATCAGACAGGACGCGCAGAACTGGCTGCCGACCCGCTGCCGGAAGAAAGGCCCGTCAGTGAACTCTGCAGCAAAAACCAGCCGCAACGAGCCCGATAAAGCCGGCATCGCAGACAGCGGGATGCCGGTTAATACGTTATGTCGGGCAGTGCGGTCGTGACGGTTCGGCGGTTAATAGCGGACCATGCCAGGACAATCCTGCCAGAGCAGATAAGACGCGCGAATTAATGCGCTTCGCTTAGCTCTTTATATCGGCCTGAAATATGTTAACTTCAGGGAAAATAGCGGCAGAACGCCTTACTTTTTAAGCTTTGGAACCAGTACGTAGTGCGGATGCTCTCCCGCCAGCAGCATCAGCAGTTCATATTCGCCCTGGCTGAGCAGCGCAGGATTTTTGGATGCTTCTTTGGTCTGCCAGACGCGCTGGCTAAGGTCGAAACGTTCGGCTGCAATCTCCTGCGAAAGACCCGCCGCAAGGCGCAGCTCACGTACATTACGCTGGACGGCAACAGGCCGCTGTAAAATCTGATTTCCCATATGAAACGCTCCGCATACGGTGCCCCGGTGAGATGGCCGGACAACCGAATCCGCTGTGGCCAACACATAAATTTGAGTTAAGTTTTAAATGCGCAGCGATCCGTAATCGTCAGGAAAGCGTAAAGCTCAGGTAAAACCACAGAGATTAACTGTAATTATATTTAATTCGTGAACCGGATAATTATTGCGCCGATGAAAATAACCGTCGCCCTTCTGAATAGTGATAATGATCAGGTAATGATTAAGATTCATCACCGCCTGAAAAAGATGACTTTTTTCATTCAGAAATAAAAGAGCGTAATTATTAACCGTTATTTTACTTTACAGAGCCGTTATCTGCAGATGAATAAAATATCCGGTCAGGCTATGCCTGACCGGAATCCACACGGCCACGTGTGTCTAATCGATACAAATGTCAGTTCACTATCCCGACAACCTGCGGTGGCAGGGTGAAGCGGGTAATGACGCTGCCCAGCGTTTCAGTCTGTCCGCTAAGGCTGCCTGCCGTCGCCGAAACCTGCTGGACCAGCGTCGCGTTCTGCTGCGTAACGCGGTCAAGTTCAGCCACTGCCACGGTGACCTGGGCAATTCCTTTGCTCTGCTCATCCGAGGCCAGCGCAATCTGTCCAATCAGTTCATTGACGCCGCCGACACCGCGCAGCACGGCTTCCATAGTCGTTCCGGCACTCTCTGCCGCCCGCCGGCCATCATCCACGCGTGCCACGGTATCGGCTATCAGCTCTTCGATCTCTCTGGAGGCCGCAGCACTTCGCTGGGCCAGTGAACGTACCTCACTGGCAACCACCGCGAAACCGCGGCCCTGCTCGCCCGCACGCGCGGCTTCTACGGCGGCGTTGAGCGCCAGAATATTGGTCTGAAATGCGATGCCATTGATGGTAGCAGTGAACTGCCGGATTTTCTCTGATCCCTGCGCGATGCTGGTGATGGCTGCCGACACCCGCTGAACCAGCTCCACGCCCTGATGGGTCGTATCCGTGGTGCTGGCGGCCAGTTCACGCGCTTCGCGGGCATTCTGTGCATTGTGACGCACGGTAACCGTGATCTCTTCCATGCTGGCGGCGGTCTGCTCCAGCGCAGCGGCCTGAGTGGAGGTCCGGTCGGAGAGATCGGCGTTACCCGCCGCGATGTCGCCAGCCTCACGATGAAGAATGGCTGCGTTGTCGTGGATAGCGCTGACCGTCTGCAACAGACTGTGCTGCATCTCTTTAACCAGCGGCACCAGCTGCCCGACGCAGTTGCGACCCAGATCTTCCGGCTCGCGCGTCAGGTCACCTCCGGCAATAATTTTTAAATGCCCGCGAATTTTACCCACCGGACGCACCAGATGGACGACCAGATAGCGGTCGCAAAATAGCAGCAACGCGAAGGCTGCTAGCAGTGCCGCCAGCAGTACGTGCCCGAGCTGGCGCCGGTCAGCGCTGAGAGCGGCCTGACTTTGCGCCAGCTGCTGCGTCACGCTATCCAGCTTCGCACGGGTAACCGTTGAATACTCTGAGGGTGAGGTCGTAAGCGCTGCGCGAAAGCTATCCCAGTCAGCACTGGCTGGCGTTGAGGCGAACAGGGCGTTTTTGTCTGCGGCTGTTCCGCCCTGCATAACAAGAGCGCTGTGCATAAGAAAACTCAGCTGCTGCGTCAGAACAGCTGAGCCATCGGTCTGACGATAAATATCCCGCACAATCTGAGTGCTGTAGCCACCTGCGAGCGCGACCACGCCCAGTGAGACGATCATTATCCACAGCACAACGCGGCGAATAGTGAAATGCCTGAGTGAGTTCATGAGGTTTTCCCCGGTGTTGTCATTGGTGTAGTTAAAATTAAACAAAAATAAGTTATGCCATCTACTTTAATGCGTTATTATATAGCGTACTATGTTTATGCTTACTATCCTGGCAGGGTATTCCAGAAATTAAAAGTTTTTAACGACAAAATAATAGAATCGTCATTCATAAAATATTTCGTTAAAGAAAAAGGATTTGCTATTCTGCTCAGGCCTGGCAGGCAATGTAATAAAAAATAAATCGTCATGGCTCTTTCTTTTTACAGAAATAGCCTGTAGTCATGACGCTATTCTCTTCAATTTTTCTGTTTAGTTTCGCTCCGTAACCAGCCGGTGCGGAGGAACCCATGCTTATGAGCCTTAGCGGCGGCGAAGATTGCCGTACGCGAACCCTGCACGCGCTGCGCAGTAACGACGAGAGTCGTGACGATGTGTTGCGACAGTTCGTCCGGCTGGCCAGCCAGGCCATTGGCATTCCCGGCAGCTTTATCTCCGTTCTGGATGATGAGATGCAGCACGTCAAAGCGGCGCACAATTTCACACTGACTCAATCCACGCGACAGGACTCGCTCTGCCGGCACGCCGTGGACAGCGACAGTACGGTAGTGGTGCCCGATACCCTGCTGGATAGCCGTTTTGCTGCCCATAAGCTGATTACAGGCGCGCCTTTTATCCGTTTCTATGCTGGCGTACCGCTTAAAAGCAGTACCGGTCTGATTCTGGGTACGCTCTGCGTGACCGACACGGCACCTCATCGCTTCAGTGACGATCAGGTGGCGATGCTGAAAATGCTGGCCGCGCTGGTGATGTCCTTTCTTGACGCCTGGTACTCAGCTGGCTTTGCCGACCCGGTAACCGGCCTGCCCAATCGTCAGCGTCTGATCCGCGATCTGCAGTTCCTTGCCGCCTCCGGAGACACCACGCCACGGCGGCTGGTGCTGATTGACTGTATCGATATGCCGCGTGCTTACGAACTGGCGCGCTCAATGGGCATGGGGCCGGTTGAAAGTCTGCTTAAGGATGTGGCAACACTGCTGCCGCTGCGTCTGCGCCCTGCCCCGGGAGAAATGCTTTACACCGTAGCAACCGGACGCTTTGCCCTGCTGACACGGCAGGAGAGCAGGCTCACTGCCAACTGGGTGGCCAATAAGCTGGCCGGGATCAGCGCCGATCTGGGTGATGGGCTGTCGGTTGCGCTGACGACCCATACCGGTGAGGCAAGTTTCAACACGGGTGAGATGCCTGCTCAGGAGATTCTGCGGCGGGCAGTCAGCGCGCTGCACGAAGCCATTACCCGCGACGTTGCCTCAATGCCGTTCAGTGAAGCCACTGATACGCGCCATACTCAGGATTTCACCCTGATGCATGACCTGGCCACTGCAATACGCCAGGATAAAGGGTTATGGCTCGCCTGGCAGCCGAAAATCTGCCTTCACAGCGGTAAGCCGATAGGACTTGAAGCGCTGATCCGCTGGCAGCATCCGCAGCGCGGCGAGCTTTCACCTGCGCAGTTTTTGCCCGTTGCCGGGCAAACCCAACTGCTTACCGAGCTGACCGCCTGGGTCACAGAGCACGCCATCGCCCGTCTCTCCCGTCTTCGCGACAGCTATATTCAACTGCCCATCACCATTAACGTCAGCAGCAGCGATTTTTCCCGTGACGGTTTTGCTGATGAACTGGAAGAACAGATGCTAAGAGCGAAGCTGCCGGTTTCGCTGCTGGGCATTGAGTGTCTGGAAACAGAACGGATTCTGGAAAGCCCCACCGCGATGCAGGGGCTTGAGATGCTGAAGCTACGGGGATTTGGTATTTCACTGGATGACTTCGGGACCGGCTACAGTAATATCAGTTATCTGCGGCGCATGCCGCTGGATGTGATAAAGCTGGACCGCTCGCTGATCAGTGAAATTTCGTCTGACACCGCATCGCGCGTCATTGCCCGCAGTATCATTGCGATGCTCAAGGACCTTGATTACATGGTGCTGGCTGAAGGCGTGGAGAATGCGGAAACCGTTACAGCGCTGACCGAGTTCGGCTGCGACCAGGCTCAGGGATTTTTCTACTCAAGGCCGCTGCCGGAAGCGGCGCTGGATGAGTGGCTCGGCTGGCGATTACGCAGTAAGTGCTGATTCTGTCTTCCCTGCCCCGCAATCTTATCTGGCAGACTCAGGCGTACTGAATCCGTCCGGCCCGGCAATGATAACCGTATTGCGCCCGGCCGCTTTCGCCTCGTAAAGCGCTTCATCCGCCCGGCGCAACAGCGCCTCGCGATCGCGATTCTGGTCATCCCGTGAAGCCACGCCTGCGGATATGGTCATCGTCCCGGCGAACGGGAAGGTGGTGGCGCAGACGGTCTCGCGGATGCGTTCCGCGGTGCGGGCAGCATCGGCCAGCGTCGTGTCCGGCAGCAGCAGTATAAACTCCTCGCCACCAAACCGGCTGACGATATCGCCGGTGCGGCAGGCCTGACGGAGCAACGCCGCCAGGCTCACCAGAACCGCATCGCCCGCGTCATGCCCATACCAGTCATTGATCTTCTTGAAATGGTCAATATCAATCGCGATGATACACTGTTCATGCTCACTATCTGCCTGCGCCGCCAGCGCCGAAAATCCGCGACGGTTGCAGAGCCCGGTCAGCGGATCGGTCATCGCTTCATCGTTAAGCGCAGCCAGATGGCCTGCCACGGCATGGCGATGCTCCTGCACCGCTTCTTTGAGCCGGTCAGCCTCGTAATACCAGGTTTTGACGGTGGCGAGTGACTCCGCCTGTGCTTCGCTGCCGCCATCCCGAACCCTGTCCGCCAGCTTTTCCAGTGGCGAAGCAATCCGTCCAGCCATAAAAGCAATCACGCCGGCCGTTACGAGAATAATGCCCAGAACGAACCAGATGGCGCTTTCTGCCGTGCGCAGCAGAATATGCCTGACCGTTTCAGAGGTGCCGGTAATAAACACATTCCAGCCGGTTTTATGCAGCGTGCCATAGCCGGTCAGAAAGTTTTGACCCCCATTTTCCAGGGTAAAATGTCCACTTTCCGTAGTGGACAGACGCTTCTGCAGCGCCAGGCTCAGCAGCATCTTCGTTCCGACGAGCGCCGGATCGTGACTGAAAATAATCAGCCCCTCATTGCTGACCACGCTGACCGTCGAGCCTTTGGTATAAAAATGCTGGCTCAGGATTTCGCTCAGCATGCTCTGTTTTTTAAGATAAATGGTGCCGCCGATATAGCCCAGATAGCCCCCTTCTTCGCTGAACAGCGGCTGAGATAAAAACACCACATAGTTTCCGGCGGCAGAGGTAAAGGGCGCGGAGATAAAGGGCTTACGGGTGGCAATAGCCTGCAGACTGGCTGCTGAGTGAAGTTTCACGCCTATCAGATTCAGGCTATCCGGAGAAGTTGCCGCAATAATGGCATCGTGGTTAACCACCACCACCGAGTTGAAAAAGCCAGACTGCATGCGCAGACGATCGGTTTCTGATTTTAGCTGTTTCAGATCGCTAAGGCCCTTGATCTGCGATGCGCTCCAGGCCAGCTCCCGTTGTGCTGTCGTCAGGTAACGATCGGTGGTATCGGCCAGTTTGCGGGCATAGGCAATGTTTCCTTCAAGCAGGCTGTCTTCAATATTGGCCTTCTGAAACAGCAGCAGCGCACTCAGCAGCAGACCGGAGGTCAGAATGACGCCCCCAATGGAAAGCAAAGTCAGCAGCGAACGAAGGCGCATTTTTTCATGGAACATTGCAGTCGGGATCCGGATGAAGTATCACCTGAGTGTAACAGTTGATGCTTAACGTCAAGGGAAGAACAGAAGAGGATTTACAGTGGATCACACTGCATTGCCGGTAGCAGGACAAATCCTTATGGGCTTGCATAAGGCCTTGTTGAGCATTTCTCAGGCACTGATAAACAGCATCCGAAAATAATTAAGCCGTAATAATGAAACGGATTAAGCCGTGACCGGCTCAGGTGAGACGCCTTATTATCGCTGAGCGCCAGCATGAGGTGCTGCAGACACAGAAAATAACGGGGCAGAATCTGCCCCGTTTATCATTATGAATGAAATGCCCGTAAAACAGTTAAATTAAATCCGCGTTATGAATACGCAGTCAGGCACAGGATTAATCATTGCGGTCGGATTAACGCCAGAACGACTTAATATAAGAACGGCTGCTGAGTCTTTTAATAAACTGATGCGGGCAGGTAAAGCGACACCCTTCCCATTCCAGATTAAACCACTGAAATTCGTCATCTTTAATTTTATCCAGCAGGCTCATCGCCTGCATGGGCGTCTGGAAAGCATAAGCCTTCATCACGCCCTCTTTGGTACATAAATCAATATGGACCATGTGACCCCCGGGTGTTAAAAAGATCGTGCATTTTATAATTATTGAACAGCCTGTTTAGCATAATACATTTACCGGCCGCCGATTATCTGATTCCGTAATATTTTCGTAAAAAACGAATATTTTATTTTTCATTTAATTTTGGGGCAACTTAGCCCTATTGCATCAATTAATTTGACCATGTTTGCGTAACGTGCCAAAAGCCGGGAAAATGCTCTTTGTTTTTTTAATCAGCAAGCCGGCGGTGATAATAAGCGCACAGGAGGATGACGATTATCTGACTGCATTTGAGGCATGAGAACGTGCGCGCGGCAGCACCGGAACCGTTATGAAATGCCAAAATATTCGTGCTGACCGATGCGATGATGATGGTCATAAAGCGAACGCATCGTTTACACTCTCAGCAGCCTTATCGGCATGGTTCTGTCGTGTACGCAGAGAGGCAGGAGATTACTGACGGCGGGCAATAAGGAATCTTATGCTGAATTATATGGTATCGCTCTACCGTAATGTGCCCGTCTCATCTGAATGTCTCAGCGACTGGCTTACCCGCTGGCTGGCGCAGCAGCAGGCCCGGTGCCACGATCATCACTTCTCTGCCGCCTTTCCCTGGCGTGAAACCGGCCTGCCCCAGCACACGTTTTTGCAGCGCGAACTGACGATTAACGGCCAGCGTTTTCTCACCGGCCCGCGCTATCTGGGGGGCGACCCCGCTCAGCCTTTTATTGAGATCGTGGCCCGTGATGGCGTACTGGATTACGCAGCTGCAGCCGCCATCATGCATGAGTGGCAAACGATCAGGCCGCTGAAGATGCGTATTTTGCTGCCGGCCACGGATCCTGATATTGGTATAACCGATCAGCTGATTTACCTCAGCGTTCCGGGCTCACACTCCGCGTCTGACGATGACGAGATTTCGCTGATTACCGCCTGCCGGAAAGATTATCCCCTCTGTAGCTCCGCCATTAACCGTGCTTATCGTGCAAGCTGGCACACGCTGCCGCATCTGCGGGATCAGCTGATGGCCACCAGCAGGCAGGAATTACGGGACGATATTGCCGGGGGGCATGTGTTTCTGATCCTCTGGCAGGGCATGGTGGCGGGGCTGATGATTTGTGTGCCACGACGACTGGCCTTTATTGAGGGATTTCAGATCATGGATGAGGTGATTTTGCCGGCGTATCAGGGCCGTGGACTCGCTGCACGCGCTCAGCAGCGTTTGCTGCAGCAGCTTCACCATTACTGCGGTCATGATGCGATGCTGACCGGCACCATTCTGCCCGGCAATACGCCGTCTCTGCGAAGCGCGCAAAATGCCGGACGGCGCTGCGTGCTGAAATATCACTTTTTTACCCCCGCTGATTTACGGGCGGATCGCCGGGCAATTTAAATCACCACAGCGCCAGCTCTATCAATTCATCCTGAATGCTGTAAACGCGCTGCTTCAGGTTCAGACCCTCTTCTGCGCCGATCCACTTTGCCTCAACCGCATGATTAATTTTTTCCAGTGCGATTCTGGTGCTGCTTTTCAGACCATTGTGCCAGTTGGCATCCGCACGGTTTGCCGCCTGTTTTTCCAGGATCCCGACGAGTTCCGCGACATTTTTACCACTGGCTGACGTTTCAGTTACAGACATATCTGCCTCTTTTTGCTGCTAAAAATGATGAAACCGGCGGCACGTATTATACCGATTATCCGACAGGCATGACGCCTTACTGTGCGCATAACCCGGCATGCATCGCAGAAGCTTTATAGCCTTGCAGAGATGACCTGCAGGGCGCGGCTTCGCTCGCAAAATTCCGCCAGCTGTTCTTAACTCAGAATCAGTGATTTTGTTCCACTGAGAGAACTATCGGAGGACGTTTTGACGACAACATCTCTGACTACCGCCAGTGACAATACCCTCACGCTACGGCGCTGGATTACTGTGGGCCTTCCCGCTACCGAGCTTTTTGACCTGTGGCTTGAGCCCGATACCCTGCCCCGCATTATGAGCCACTTTGCCAGCGTGACGCCGGTCAATAAAAGCGATGCACACTGGCAGATTGAGGGCCCACTGGGTAAGCACTATCGCTGGGATACCCGCATTGTCGAAGCACAACCAGGCGAAGTGATTGCCTGGCGCTCGCTTGAGGATGCAGACATTCCTAACGAAGGTGAACTGCGCCTTCGCCCGGCACCGGGGGAATGGGGCACCGAGCTGGCTCTGACTCTGCAGTTCACGCCGCCGGGTGGCGCACTGGGAAAAAAGGTAACGACGTTATTTGATCTGCTGCCAAAAGAGGTGGCCAGTAAAGCGTTACATCGCTTTAAAAGTCTGGCTGAAACCGGTGAGATTCCTACCCTGCACGGGCAGCCTGCGGGTCGTCATGCCGGACGTCAGGATAAGGAGAAATAAATGCGCGCACTCTGCTGGAATGGCGTCAACGATTTAAGTGTTGAAACCGTGGCCGACCCCGGTCTGCTCAATCCTCATGATGCCATTATTCGCGTCAGGCTCACCACCACCTGCGGCTCCGATCTGCACGTCATTGACGGCCTGATCCCGAGTATGCGGGAAGGCGATATCCTGGGTCATGAATTTATGGGCGAGGTGGTTGAAGTTGGCCCTGCGGTAAAAAATATCCGGCGTGGCGATCGGGTCGTAGTGCCCTCTTTCATCTCCTGTGGTTCCTGCTGGTATTGCCAGCATCAGTTGCCCTCCTGCTGTGACAATACGCATCCGCAGTGGGAGAAAGGTGAAACGGTGCTCGGTCATGCCACGGGCGGCATTTACGCTTACAGTCATGCGTTTGGCGGTTATGCAGGCTCACATGCAGAGTATGTTCGCGTGCCCTTTGCCGACAATGATTGCTTCGTCGTGCCCGAAGGCGTAACCGATGAGCAGGCGCTGTTCCTCTCCGATGCGACGCCGACCGGTTATATGGGTGCCGACTTCTGTAATATTCATCCCGGTGACACCGTGGTGGTCTGGGGCTGTGGCGGTGTCGGACTGATGGCACAGCAAAGTGCCTGGCTGATGGGCGCACATCAGGTCATCGGTATCGATCGCTATCCTGAACGGCTGGCCATGGCACGCGACTTCGCAGGCAGCATAACGCTGGATTACACCGAGGTGGATGTCAACGAAGCGCTGCTGGAGTTAACCGGCGGGCGCGGCCCGGACAGCTGTATTGATGCTGTCGGCATGGAAGCCCGCGGTGAAGGATTGAGTCAGGTCTATGACAAGACCAAACAGATGCTGCATCTGGAAACGGATGTCGGTGCAGCCTTGCGCCAGGCGTTATATGCCTGCCGTAAAGGCGGCAACATCGCGATTCTGGGCGTGTATGGCGTGATGGATAAGTTCCCGCTGGGGCTGATGATTAATAAGAGCCTGACCATCCGTACCGCCCAGCAGCATGGGCAACGCTACATGCATCGTCTGCTGGAGCATGTTGCCAGAAATGAGCTGAACCCGGCTTTTATGGCGACACATCGTTTTCCACTGGAAGAGGCCCCGCGAGGCTATGAGATGTTTAAACATAAAGAAGATGGCTGCGTTCGCGCCGTGTTCGTGCCCTGAAAACACATAAACCGATTCGGGCGGCACTGCCGCCCGGCGGGACCCTTCCTGAATCCTGGCAAAATCCCACTTATTCCCGGACGCTGAAAGACAGATGATAAGCGCCTGCCATCGCAAAGCTGAACCTGAATTAACCCGCCATAATTCCATGCTGATATGAATTTTTTATGAACGAAAAGTTAAAAAACACATCAGAATCAGTTCCCTGAAAACGCTAAGCGGATACCCCTGCCTGTTCACATTTTGAAAACAAAATAATCACACTTAGTTATTTTTTCATGTGTAAATTAGTGCCAGTTTTCATTTATGGAGCAGACCAATGACGCAATATGTGGCAGTTTTTCTCTCTTCACTGTTCATGTGCAGCAACGTTTTCGCAGGTTCGGTTTCTTCCGTATCTCTCGAGGCTCTTTCCACCGCATTGAATGAACGCATGCAGGTCATGAAGGCTGTGGCGGGTTATAAAGCGCAGCATCATTTACCCGTTGAGGATCTGCCTCGTGAGCAGGTTGTTCTGGAAAAGATGCTGCAAAACGCGCAGCAGGCAGGACTTGAACCTCAATCGGTTGAGCCTTTTGTCCATGCTCTGATGAACGCCAGCAAAGCGATTCAGTATCGCTATCGGGCTGACTGGCTTTCAGCACCGGAGAGTGACGTACCCGTCACCGATCTGGCCGGGACCCGGCAGCAGATTGAACGGCTGGATACCCAGCTCCTGGCTGCGATCAGCCAGCGCCTGATGACCGGCAGCTTCTCGCAGGAGGATAAAGCGTATCTGATGTCACAGCTCACGGCGTCCCACCTCAGCGGAAGTGATAAAAACAACCTTTTCGCTTCTCTCGCACGCATTCAGCGCTCACATTAATCCTTAAGCTGTGGAGTGAGCTATGCAGCTTCATGAACTGATGAACCCCGACTACGCTGACAATCCGTTTCCCCTTTATCGAAAACTGCATCGGCAGGGCCCGCTTATTCCAGCCGGGGATAAGATCATCATCAGCGGGAGCCACGCGGTGGTGGAAGCACTGCTGAACGATCGGCGGGTCGGTAAGAATTATATGGAAAGTGTCAGGCTAAGATTTGGTGATGCCGCCGCCGACATGCCGCTGTTTCAGGGCATCAGCAGAATGTTTCTGGTGCTGAATCCGCCGGATCACAACCGGTTAAGAGGACTGGTTATGAAGGCATTCAGCGCCCGGGAAATTAAACCACTCCGGGAGATGGCGCTGAGTGTCGCTCATGACCTGGTTGATGCGCTGGCAGGTCGCCGCGACTGCGATCTGGCCCAGGCATTCGCCTTTCCGTTACCGGTACGCATTATCTGCAGGATGCTGGATCTCGCTGAGTCTGACGCGCCTGAACTGGGTCGCCTCACGTCAGTACTGGTCAAAGTTTTCGATCCGCAAATCAGCCAGTCGGATCTGCTGGAAGCCGCCGATGCGTTTGCCGTCCTGGAGCGTTACTTCAGCGCAATGATCGTCGCCCGCCGTGACAGCACGGCCAGCGATCTGGTGTCCCTTTTTCTGCGCAGCAGCAGCGATGGCGACCGGCTAAGTCATGATGAGATCATCGCCAATGTGATACTGCTGTTTATTGCCGGTCATGAGACCACCTCAAATATGCTCTGCAATACTCTCCTGGCCCTGCATGACCATCCGCAGGAACTGGCTTGCCTGAAACATCATCATGCGCTGATACCTGATGCCATTCAGGAGTGTCTGCGTTACGACAGTTCGGTCCAGATGCTGTACCGCACGACGCTGGAAGAAATTGAGGTGGCAGGCCAGCTCATTTCGCCCGGAACGCGCTTCTTTCTGAGTCTGGGCGCAGCCAATCACGACCCGCTTGTCTTTACCTCGCCGGAGCGGGTCAATATCCGGCGACATGAGGGACGCTGCCTGGCATTCGGTGGCGGGATACATCACTGTATGGGCTACCGGCTGGCACTGGCGGAAATGGAGGTGGCGCTGGAGGTATTGCTGACCCGCCTGCCAGCGATGCGGCCGGTAACCGCCGGGGTTCGCCGCAATCACAGAGCCAACCTGCGTGGTGTCAGCGCCCTGCCGGTCGAGTGGTGAAGCCGCCAGGGCCAGAAGCGCCCGGCGATTAGCCGCGCAGGCGCAGCGTGGCGGGCAGCACCAGCTGGCTGTCTGCTGGATCATTTCCGGCGATCATCGTGGTCAGCATAGAAAAACAGGCCTGCGCGAGCGCCGGAACATTCTGCTCTACGGTGTCGACAGGAATCGAGAGTGAATCATAGAGATAGTGGTCATCAAAACTGGCGATGCGGATATCGCTGGTCAGCAGGTGATGTTCGCTCATGTAGCGCAGTACCCCTTCCAGCAGGCCGCAGGCGGCAGTGAACATTGCTTTAGGAGGACGCCCCAGCCGCTGACATAGCGCGGCAAACATTTCGTAACCGCTGCCGGGATGGTAGTTCCCCTGGATTATCCACTCCGGCTGCAGCCTCACACCGGCCCGCGCCAGCCCCTCTCTGAATCCCGCCAGACGATCCTGAGTCGGAGAGAGATCGGACTGTCCGCCCATAAAGTAGATCTCCTCCGGACAGGCGCGCGCTAGCTTTTCAACCAGCTCAGCGGTGGGCGTCACGGAGTCGGTGATGACCCAGGGCAGCGTCGTGTTGTTCATGTGGCGGTCAAACAGCAGCACAGGCAGCTGTTCGCTGAGGCTGACATAGTCGCTGTCAGTCAGCATACTGGAGGCAACAATCAGGCCGTCGACCTGACGCGCCACCAGATTGTTGACCACGACCTGTTCCTGACCGGCATTTTCGTCGGTACAGGCGATCAGCAACTGCAGACCCGCCGCACGGCAGAGATTTTCCAGCGCATGAGAGAAAGCGGCAAAACCGTGGTTGGTGATCTCCGGTACCACCAGCCCCAGCGTATGACTGCGGGCGTCGTGCAACATCCGCGCATGGATACTGGGCTGATAATGGTGTTCACGGGCCAGCGTCAGCACCCGCTCACGCGTCTCCTTCGCGACCCGCAACTCTTCGCCACGGCCGTTGAGCACCAGGCTGGCAGTGGCTTTTGAAACCCCGGCCAGCCCGGCGATATCACTGATGGTAACGCGTTTTGTTTTTCTCACGGCAAGACATCGGTTAGTGAAACAAGGGCTTATTCTACCATGCAGCGACGTAACGACCAGTAGCGGGCCTGCAGTTCTGCGCGCCCGCGCAGAGTCAGCAGCGCCGGCTGGTCCGGAAAATAGCGGCTGCTCATCACCCCTTCACCGTCGTTGATGAAGATCTCAACGCTGGAGTGGTCACACAGAATCTGTAACCGGCGGGCTGCCCCGGTCCAGTAACGATACGTCCATTCACCCGACACCAGGCTGCGACGGGCAAGCCGCAGTTCGTTGTGCTGCCACGTCAGGATCAGGGTATCGGCGAAATTGAGCTCGATGTCGCCCTGGCTCTCAAGCTCAAGCTCCAGCCGCTGGGCGGCAATCGGCGGCGCATCATCGGCGTGGCCCTGATAGTGCTGCTCGTGCTCGCGCAACGCCTGCAGTTCCGCGATGGGCTGCTGACAGAGCCGCCCGTTACGTGAGCTCAGTTCGCGCAGACAGGTCATCTGATGGATCCAGCCCTGCGCCACGGTTGGCTGGGCCATCTCTTCACCGTCCGGCGTCCCCATCCAGCCCACCAGCAGCCGCCGGCCATCCGCGGTCAGCGTGGTTTGCGGAGCATAAAATTCAAAGCCGGCATCCATTTCGTTCAGCGGGCCATGCTGATATGCAGGCTGCTGATAATTCAGCTCGCCACTCAGCCAGGCACAGGCGTGACTGTTCAGAAAGCGCTTCTCTTCGGGCGCAACACCCTGAGGACAGCAGATCAGATAGGTGCTGTCTCCGAGCGTGAACATGTCCGGGCACTCCCACATATAACCCGCGGCATCCAGCCCGCCCAGTCCGCTGCCCGCGATCTCGCCGGGATTCTGCCACTCCCGCAGATTGTCAGAATGCAGCAGCAGCACCCTGCCCTGCCGCTGCGTATTCTGCGCCGCCAGCACCATGTACCAGCGATCGTCGTAACGCCACACTTTGGGATCGCGAACGTGGCCGGTGTAGCCCTCCGGTAAGGCGATGACCGGGCCGAGCTTGTCAAAACCGCCCGTACTGTTCTGCTGCGCCAGGCACTGCCACGCCGTGCGTGAGCCATCATCGAATTTTACGTTGCCGGTGTAGATCAGTGTCAATACGCCGTTATCGTCGACCGCGCTGCCGGAGTAGCAGCCACTGCGGTCATACTCCTCATCCGGCATCAGCGCGATGGGCTGATGCTCCCAGTGCAGCAGATCGGCTGAGCGCCAGTGCCCCCAGCATTTATGCTGATGCGCACAGCCCAGCGCGTTCCACTGGTAGAAGAGATGATAGTGACCGTCGAAATGGATGAAGCCGTTGGGATCGTTAAGCAGTCCGGTAACCGGTGCCAGATGCCAGCCGGGATAGTGGCTGTCGCTGAGCGCTTTTGGCATACCCTGCATCACCGCCTGCAGAATGGCGGCAAGACGTGTTGATGAGGCCATTATTCAGAGTCCGTTTTGTATTTGAGCAGATAAGAGATCACAAACGCGGTGGTGAACGCGATGGCGACGCCGATGACATAATTGAGCAGAGAACCCGCCTTAACAATCGCCATGCCCGGCAGGCCGGTCAGTCCGACCGCCGTCATATAGACATGGACCGATACCACCCAGGCACCGCCCAGCGCGCCGCCCACCAGACCCGCGATAAAGGGTTTCATAAACCGCAGGTTGATACCAAAGATAGCCGCCTCGGTGATCCCCAGCAGTGCTGAAAACGCCGAGGGCAGCGAAATTGCTTTGATCTTCGCATCGCGGGTTTTAAACCACACCGCCAGACAGGCCCCGCCCTGAGCTACGTTCGCCATTGCCCAGATAGGCAGCAGGAAATTAACCCCGATAGACGGGTTACCCAGCAGTCCCGCCTCAATCGCATGGAAGCTGTGATGCACGCCGGTAATAACAATCACCGAGTAGAGCCCGCCAAATACCAGTCCCGCCAGCCAGCCAGCGTGAGCAATCAGGGTGCTGAGCACAAAAGAGATCCCATCGCCCAGCATACGGCCCGCCGGACCGATAATCAGCAGCGCAATGAAGCCTGAGATAATCACCGTCAGGAACGGGGTCAGAATCAGATCGAGCGCATCCGGGATCACCCGACGCAGCTGCTTTTCCAGCATGCTCATAAACCACACCGCCAGCAGTACCGGGAATACCGTACCCTGATAGCCAATCATCGCCACTTCAATGCCAAAGAAGTTCATGGTGTGGAAACCGGCGGCGACGCCCCAGGCATTAGTCAGCGCCGGGTGCGTCAGAATGCCGCCCAGCGTCGCGCCCAGAAACGGGTTACCGCCAAACTCGCGGGCCGCCGTAAAGCCAATCAGGATCGGCAGGATAATAAAGGCCGCTGAGCTGCACATATCCAGCATGATGTAGAGCGCATTTTCCGGATTGACCCAGCCGTAGGTTTTAACCATCCCCAGCAGGCCCATCAGCAGACCTGACGCCACAATCGCCGGAATGATCGGCACAAAGATGTTCGACAGCAGGCGAGCGATGCGCTGGAAAGGATTGAGCTTGCGGGCGGCAATATCAGCAGCCTCAGACTTGCTTGATTCGCTGATGCCCGCCTCGGCGATAAAAGCGGCGTAGACCTTATTCACCACGCCGGTGCCGAAGATAACCTGAAGCTGTCCGGCGTTGCGGAAGCAGCCTTTAACGCCTTCAATCTGGCCAATCGCGTTGGTGTCCGCTTTCTCATCATCTGCCAGCACCAGCCGCAGTCGGGTGGCGCAGTGAGCCGCGCTGGCAATGTTCTCTTTTCCACCCAGCAGGGGCAGCAGGGCCCGCGATATTTTTACATAGTCCATACATACCTCACTCTTGTTATGTTTTTATCCGCGTGACGTTCAGGCCCCGGCAGCCGGGGCCGCCCGATCAGAACCAGGTTTCCATCTGCACGCCGAAGTTCCATTCGCCGCCGGCATCGAAGCCTTTGCTACCGAACGCGTCGTCACTGGCATAGTTATCCAGCCGGTGATCCCAGTTCATCCAGGTGGCAAACAGACGAATCTCCGGACGTTTAAGGAAGTCGCCGACATCACCGGCTTTCAGGGTTGGTGCAACGGTAAGTTTGGTGAAGCTGCCGCTGACCGCGTTACGGTTGTTGTAGCCTTCCGGACGCAGATCCATGTACTGATAAGAGCCTTCATACTGCATCTCGAAGTTCTGCGTGATCTCCTGAATCAGCCGGAGGTTGACTGTCGCCCAGTCGTAACTGTCACCTTTGACATAGCGATCGTCACTGCGCTGTGCCAGTAAGGCGGGCGCAATGTGCCAGCCACCGCCAAGAGGCGTTGTACCGTAACTCGCCAGCCGCCAGGTATCCGCTTCCGGTAGCAGTGCGCCGTCAGAACCAATCGACTTCACCTCAGCGCCCAGGCCATGACCATAGAGCAGGGCTGTTTTCGACGAGCCTTCTGTCAGCCCATAAAAACTGTCGTTATGCAGGCCCAGCAGCGCATGGACGCCGGTTTCTGCCGCATCGCTTTTGACACGGAGGCCGTCGATATCCCGGCGATCGTCGTTATCTTTCGCCCGCATACCGCTGACCATCATCTGCACCGGGCCGACAAAGTTATTCAGCGACAGGATGTAGTTCTGCGCGGTGTTTTCATTGTTTTCGATGTCACCAAAGGTACGGCCATACAGCGAGATGTTGCTGCGCGCCTGATCGCTCCATGTCATGTCGTAGATACCGGCACCGGTTCCGGCAAGGAAGACCACATCGGAGTCGATCCAGTGAATATCGAAGTTATCACGATCAAAACGCTTACCGGCCCAGACCGTTGCGTTATCGAACGCACCACTGAAGGTGGGAAGCTGTCCCAGCTCGACAAACGCCTGACGCAGGTTGAGATCGCTGCTGGCGGCCGTCCAGTCGTTATAAGTGCGCTGTCCATCGGCCAGCATCGCTTTGAAGCGGGTGGTGGCACCATTGTCCAGCGTCTGCTTATGTTCAAGGTTGAGCTCAACGTAGGTATCCGGCTCATTACCCAGACGCCCGACGTGACCGCCGGTTTCTCCAGCCGGTGTTACGGTCGGGCCACCCTGTGTTCTGGCGGCGGAGCTGTTCATCAATAATCCCGAGCGGGCATAACCGTGGAACTCAAAGCTACCTTCATCGGCAGATTTTAGTTCCGGTTTCGCGGTGCGCTGAGCGACCTCAGCGGCAGAGGTCTGGGTCTGGTGCTGCACCGCTGCCAGCTGCTGAGCCTGTCTTTCAGCCATCTGAGCCTTTTTTTCAGCGACCTCTGCGCGGCTTTCCGCGGCATTCGCCCGCTGCTCGGCAGCCTGCAGGCGCTGCTCCATCGCCGCAAGGCGGGCTTCGATGCTGCTCATGCTGGGATCGGCCCGGACGGATGTGGAAAGGAATATTGCAGAGAGGGCGACGGCTAACGTGCTTTTTTTCAT